>DATIMX010000417.1:0-17928 GCA_035474935.1 Geodermatophilus sp.
AGGTGACCCAGGGTGTCGTTGACGGTCTTGAACTCGTCGACGTCCACGAGCAGCAGGCTGAGCGGGCGGTCGGCCGTGGTGCGGGCCGCCTCGGTGCGCAGCCGTTCGTGGAAGGTGCGGTGGTTCAGCGCGCCGGTCAGCCCGTCGCGCTCGGCGAGGAGGGCGACCTGCTGGGCGTAGGCGGCGGTGCGCTGGTAGGCCCGCTGGTGGTTGGCCGACGCGAACGCGCAGGTGGCCGTGGCGACCGCGAGGGCGAGCGCACCGACCAGGACGTCGTCGGCCGGCACACCCCCGAGCCCGAGGCCCATGCCGAGGTACCCGACGAGGATGCTCGTGCCGGCCAGCGCGACACCGGCCGGCGGGTAGGCCAGCGCCGCGTGCGCCAGCAGGACGAAGAGGAACAGGACGTAGGGGCTGTCGGCTCCCTCGTCGAGCACGCAGAACGTGATCACCAGGGCGATGCCCAGGGCCTCCCAGACGTCGAAGAACAGCCGACCCCGCGGGTGGCGGACCAGCCGGTCGACCGGGACGAGCGCCAGCAGCGGAGCCGACCCCGCAACGGCCGCCGTCAGGGCGAGGAGGAGTCCGGATCGAGGCGGGTCGGTGGTCAGGGTCCGCGCGGCGATGATCGCCGGGAGGACCTCGCACAGCACGATCCCGCTGAGGGTGTGCCGCCGCCAGAAGGCGACCCGCTCCTCGTCCTGGGCCAGCGCTCTCATGCTCCTGTCATCGCACCGGCCACCGGGCTTCCACAGAGACCTGGCCGTTCCTCTACCCCCTCGGAGGGAGGTCCGCCCCGTCGCGGCCGGCCGTGGTCCTCAGCGTTCCCGGCCCCGGGCCTTGAGCGGTACCGGCGGCAGCGGCGGGGCCTCCAGCCGGTCGCCGTCGTAGCCGACGACCGCGCCGAAGCGCTCGTCCTCGGCGTTCCACCGCTCGGCGTAATCGGCGATCTCCTCGCCGGAGCGGCCGACGAAGTTCCACCACATGACGATCCGCTCCTCGAACGGCTCGCCGCCCAGCAACAGCAGCCGGGTCGGCCCGGCGGCGCGCACCCGCACCGTGCGCCGCCCGGTGCCGAGGTAGAGCATCGCGCCGACCTCCAGCGGCGCCTCCTCCACCTCGGCCGACCCGGACGAGGCCAGCAGGGCGTACTCGAAGTCCGGCTCCAGCGGCAGCTCGACGTCCGCGCCGGCGGCCAGCTCCAGGTCGGCGCCGACCAGCGGGGTGTGCGCGGTGCCCGGCGAGGTGGCCCCGCCGAGGCTGCCGAGGAGCACGGTGGCGGTCAGCCCGTCGGAGGCGAAGCCGGGCAGCGACGTGTGGTGGGCGAAGGCCGGCGCGGTGTCGCGAGCGGCCTCGGGCAGCGCCACCCACAGCTGGGCGCCGTGCAGGTACCGCGGGTGCACCGCCGGGGACTGCTCGGAGTGCGCGATGCCGTGCCCGGCGGTCATCAGGGCCAGCTCGCCGGGGCGGATGCGCGCGTCGCTGCCGAGCGAGTCGCGGTGGTGCACCTCGCCGTCGAGCAGCCAGGACACCGTCTGCAGACCGGTGTGCGGGTGCGGCGGCACCTGCATGCCGGGCGTGGAGGTGATGTCGTCGGGGCCGTAGTGGTCGACGAACGCCCACGCCCCGACCAGCCGGCGACCCAGGGTGGGCAGCAGCCGGCGCACCCGGGTGCTCTCGCCGAGCACCACCTCCTTGCCCGGCAGCAGGTCCAGCACCGGGCCGGCGGCGGTGCCCTCCAGCCCGCCCAGCTCGCGGGAGGGCGGGCGGCGGTCAAGGTTGCTCATGGCGTGCACCTCCGGAGGGTCGGGGTCATCGGGGCTCGGGGGCGGTCGGGCAGCGCAGCGTCGCGAGGTCCCAGCCGGCGCGCCTGGCGCCGGCCACGTAGGCGCTCTCCAGGAAGTCCAGCACGACGGCGCGCGGGTCGGCCGCGGTGCGCACGTCCTCGTAGGGCAGCAGCGCCAGGTGCGCGCCGCGGCTCTCGATCCACCGCGCCGCAGCCGGCCGCAGCGGCTCGTCGACCAGGCCCGGCGGCTCGGGTGCGGCGTAGGAGTAGAAGGCGGGCTCGGGCACCTGGTCGTCGCCGAACCAGAAGCCGGCGCTGATGACCTCGTGCGAGTAGGCCTCGCGGGTGACCGGGTCGACGGTGTCCGGCTGCTCCACCCGGCGGTCGGAGAAGCGGGTGACGGCCAGGTCGAAGGTGTGCCAGAAGTGGTGCACCGGACTGGTCTTGGCGTAGCTGCGCCCGGCGAACTCCTCGAGCACCTGCGCCACCTGGCCCAGCACCACCCAGTAGCGGGTCACCCGGTCGCGGTCGTAGGAGGCGTGGTGCTCGTCCTCGGCGAACGGGGTGCGGTCGGCCAGGTCGAACGGGACCGGGATCTGCACGGTCGCGGGCAGGCCGAGCGTCGCGAGGGTGTCGAGCAGCTGCCGGTAGAACGCCGCCACGCTCAGCCCGGGCAGCGGGAACGACGCCCGCCGTCCGTCGGCGACGGCCACCTCCAGCCGGTGGTCGACCAGGTCGAGGTCGACGGCGAAGACCGGGTCGAAACCCATCGGGCGGGTGGTCAGCCCCCGGCCGGTGAGGTGGAAGGGGATGTGCCACCAGTGGTTGCGCCGCGGGGCGTTGGCCAGCCGCAGCTTGCCGATGACCTGCAGGAACCGGTGCACGGTCTCCTTGGTGTCGGCCCACTCGGCAAGCGGCAGAGGCGGGAAGACGGACACGGGCGGCTCCTCCGTCGCGGGACCGGTCGCGGCCAGCATGACGATCCCGGCGGCCGGGCGGTAGCCGCCAGCCGGAGCGGCGAGATCGCGTGATCTCGCACGGATGTGCTTCCGGACCGTGCGAGATCACGCGATCTCGCCGGTTTGGGGTCCGTTCGCACGGGTCAGGCTCCGGCCGTGGACGACGACCGTCGGCGGCCGGGCTGCCCCAAGCGGATGGTGTTCGGCCCGTGCGGTGGCGTCCGGGACGACGGCCGCTGCGAGGTGGCCGAGCACCGCTGCGTCTTCCTCGACGAGCCCGCCCCCGCCTGGGATGCGCCGGCGGTGCCCCCGGTCGCGCCGCCACCGGGCAGCCTGCTCGACCGCGCCCGCACAGGGCCGGTGGTGCTCACCGACCTCACCGTGGCGCCGTTCGACCCGGCCTCGCTGCGCCGGGTCGTGGGCGTGCTGGCCCCGGTGTCCGACGGGCTGCTGGTCGGCGAGCACGCCAACCGACCCGACTACCCGCCCACGCTGTTCGCTGCCGAGGTCCGGGACGCCGGCGGCCGGCCGTGGACGACGCTGGCCTGCCGGGACCGCAACCGCGTCGTCCTCGAGCAGGAACTGGCGGGCCTGGCCGCGGTGGGCGTCGACGGCGTGCTGTGCGTGACCGGCGATGCCCGCGGCCCCGGCGTCCGGCCCGGCGTCACCCAGGTGTTCGACCTCGACGGCACCCGGCTGGCGGCGCTCGCGGGAGCGGCGGGGCTGCCGGTCGCCGTCCCCGAGTCGCCCGCGGCCCCGCCGGTCGAGCGCCGGCCGGCCCGGGTCGCGGACAAGCAGCGGGCCGGGGCGCAGGTGTGCGTCCTCAATCACGTCCGCACCCCGGCCGAGGTGGCGGCGTTCGTCGCCGCCGCGCGGCGCGCAGGGGCGACGTTGCCGTTCGTCGCCGCGGTCGCTGTCTACACCGACGAGCGCTCGGCGCGGGTGCTCCAGCGCTTCCCCGGCCTGCACGTGGACGACGCCACGGTCGAGGAGGTGCTGGCCGCACCGGACCCGCGGTCGGCCGGCATCGCGGCCGCCGTGGCCGAGGCCCGCGCGCTGCTGAGCGTCCCCGGGGTCGTGGGGGTCAACCTGTCCGGTCTGGCCTCGGGCCTCGGGGAGGACGACGGCGCCCGGGTCAAGGCCGAGGTCGCCGCCGCGATCAGGGAGGCAGTGGGCGAGCTCGCGAGCCCACCATGGACAGAGCAGCGATCGCTCGTGGCGCCGACGAGCGCCAGCGAGGAGGCGATGTGAGCGAGCTGGAGAGCGAGGCGATGGAGGCCGAGTTCGGCACGGTCGCCGGGTGGACCGAGGAGGCGGTGCGGACGCTGGGCCCCGAGCACGCGATCCCCGCCGGGTGCCGGGGCAGCGGCAGCGAGGCAGCGCTGCGCTGGCTGGCCGATCGGCTGGCGCTGACGGCGGGCAGCCGGGTGCTCGACGACGGCGCCGGCGTCGGCGGGCCGGCCGGGTGGCTGGCCGCGGAGCGCGGGGTACGCGCCGTCTGCGCCGAGCCGATGCACGCCGCGGCGCGCGCCGCGCGCCGGCTGTTCCACCTGCCGTCGGTGGCCGCGGTGGCGCAGGGGCTGCCGTTCGCGGATGCCGCGTTCGACGCCGCCTGGTGCCTCGGCGTCCTCTGCACCACCTCGGACAAGGCCGGTGCGCTGGCCGAGCTGCGGCGGGTGCTGCGGGACGGCGGCCGGCTCGGGCTGCTGGTGTTCGTCGCCGACCGCCCGCTCCCACCGCCGCTGCCCGAGGGCAACGACTTCCCGACCGAGGAGGAGGTGCGGGCGCTGCTGGATGCGGCCGGGTTCCGGCTGGGGGAGACCGCGACCGCCGACCTCGGGGACAGCCCGCCGGAGTGGGGGGAGCGCGCCGACGCGGTGGACGCCGAGGTGACCCGTCGGCACGGCGACGATCCGCGGCGGCAGGAGGCGCAGGAGCAGTCCCGCCGGGTGGGCCGGCTGATCGCCGACGGCGCGCTGCAACCGTGGCTCGGGGTCGCCGAGGCCCGCTGACGGCGTGTCCTCCGGGGACACGCCGTCAGTCCGTGGGGGGCCGCGCCCGACGGCGGCTACGCCGTGTGGACCACCTCCTACAGTCAGGACTCGGCGTCCACAACACCGGACGGGGCGGTGCCATGGTGCGGCAGTTGGTGGAATTCCCCCTGCAGGACGGCGGCACCGTGGTCGTCCAGGTCGACGACGGGCAGGGGAGCGACGGTCAGGTCACCCGCGGCTGGGGGGACCAGGAGCCGCCGCGCGTCGTCGAGCAGGCCAGGCAGACCTTCGAGCAGGCAGTGGGCCGCGTGCAGCCGGCCGTGCAGGCGCTGCTGGGCCAGCTGCGGACACTGGCGGAGGCGCCGGAACAGGTGCAGGTGGAGTTCGGCCTGCAGTTGAGCGCCGAGGTGGGTGCCTTCGTCGCCGGCGCCAGCGCGACCGGCAATTTCAAGGTGTCCATGACCTGGCACCGGCAGCCCCGGTCCGACGGTCCCTAGCCGTACTCCAGCGGGCGGCTGGGGGAGGCGTCATGCCGCAGCACACCTACGTGGACTTCGATCTCCTGATCGAACGGGGGGACGAGGGCTACCGGGCACGGGTGCTCAACTCCCCGGTGGGGGAGACCCGGCCGGTCCCGGTGACGCTGCCGTTCTCGGACCTGGAGCTGGAGAACTTCTTGCTGCGGGTCGGCCGGCCACGGCGGCAGACCACCCGCGGGGAAGGGACGCCGGAGGCCGCGGCGGTGCGGGACTTCGGTGGCCGGCTGTTCGACGCGATCTTCACCGACCGGGTGCGGACGGCCCTGACCAGCAGCCTCGACCAGGTCGAGGGCCGGGAGGACACGGGCTTGCGCGTCCGGCTGCGGCTGGCCGACAGTCCCGAGCTCGCCGACCTGCCCTGGGAGTACCTCTACGACCGCGACGCCCGCCGGTTCCTGGCGCTCTCGCCGTGGACGCCGGTGGTGCGCTACCTCGAGCTCCCGCGGCGGATCCGCCCGCTGACCGTGCAGCCGCCGCTGCGGATCCTGATGGCGGCCGCCAGCCCCACCGACTTCCCGCGGCTCGACGTCGTCGAGGAGTGGGAGAAGGTGCGGGACGCGCTGGCCGACCTGCAGGAGACCGGCCGGGTGCAGCTCGATCGGGTGCCCACGGGGAGGCTGGCGGACCTGCGGAGCTCGCTGCGCCGCGGCGAGTACCACGTCTTCCACTTCATCGGCCACGGCCGCTACGACCCAGTGGCCCAGGACGGCGTCCTCGCGCTCGAGGGCCCCGGAGGCCGGGCGCAGCTCCTCAGCGGGGCCGACCTCGGCGCCCTGCTGTCCGATCACCGCAGCCTGCGGCTGGCGGTGCTCAACTCCTGCGAGGGCGCCCGGGGCGGACGCGCCGATCCCTACTCCGGGACGGCGCAGAGCCTCGTCCACCAGGGCATCCCCGCGGTCGTGGCCATGCAGTTCGAGATCACCGACGACGCGGCCATCACCTTCGCGCACAGCCTCTACGAGGCCGTCGCCGACGGCTACCAGCTCGACGCCGCCATGGCCGAGGCCCGCAACGCCGTCCGGGACGAGCCCAACCCCGTCGAGTGGGGGACGCCCGTCCTCTACCTGCGCGCTCCGGACGGGCGCATCTTCGACCTCCCGCCCCGGACGGCCCCTCCCGACACGTCCGGGCAGGCGGGGGCAGCGGGGCCGGCCCGCCTGGAGCGTCCCGCCGTGCTCACGCCACGGCGGGACGACGCGGGAGCCCGGCCGCCGCGCGACCCCGTCCCGACGCCGCCACCGGCTCCGGGGGCACGCCCCGACCGGGAGCCGGCCGGCGACCCACGTCCGGTGCCGCGGCCCGGCCGGGAGGCCGAATCGTCCGGCCCACCACCCGGGCCGGGCCTGCCCACGACGTCCTCCCGGGTGGTCCCGCCGACCCCGACCCCGGCGCCGACGTGCAGACCGACGCCGACCTCGACACCGACGCCGACGCCGACGCCGCCCGCCGGCCGTCGCCGGCTGCAGGAGGCCGCGGTCGGACTCCTCGTCCTGGCCGGCGCCGGGATCGGCGGGTACCTCCTCCTCCGGGGTGATGACCCCCTGGCCGCGAACGAACCCGCGCCCTCGACCTCCGCTCCTGCTCCGACGTCCGAACCCCTGCTGCCGCAGGGCCCTCCCCTGCCCGACACCACCCTCGTCGTCCCGCGGACCGTGGGCGACGACGCCGACCTGTACCTGATGGACGCCGGTGGGGCCGTCGCGCAGCGGCTGACCACGGCACCGGGGGCGGACGTCGGCCCGCTGATCTCGGCCGACCGGTCGACGATCGTCTACCAGCACGCGTTCGCGCCGGGCCAGTACGAGCTGCGCGCGATGGGCACCGACGGCTCGGGCGATCGCCTGCTGCCGGTGGAGGGCTGCCCGTCCCCGGACCGGCCCGCCTGGAACCCCGCCGACAGCACCCAGCTGGCGGTGGCCTGCACCATCGAGGGCCGGACCGACCTGCGGATCGTGACCGTGGACGGGACCACCGTCCGCGACGACCTCGACCCGGGCGTCGCCTACCTCAGCGACCTCACGTTCTCCGCCGACGGGACGCGGGTCGTGTACTGGGGGACCGACACCCCCGCCGACGGGGACGGGCACCTGTACTCCCTCCCGGTCGACGGGTCGGGGGGCGCGACCCGGCTGACCGACGTCGGGGGCAATGCGGACCCGGTCTTCTCGCCCGACGGCACGCAGATCGCGTTCCGGCGGGAAGCGGGAGGTGAGAGCCGCATCTACGTGATGGCGGACGACGGCTCCGCTGAGCAGCCGGTCACCTCCCGGGACGGGGTCGACCAGGACCCCACCTGGTCCCCGGACGGGCAGTCGATCGCCTTCAAGAGCAACCGTCCTGGTGACCACCCCGGCGACCAGGTGTGGGTCGTGGACCGCTCCGGGGACGGGTTGCGGCAGCTGGGGGCCCCGGACGGTGTGGCCGTCAACGCGCCGGCCTGGAGCAACCGGTGAGCCGGCCCCCGCACGACTGACCCACCGGGACCTCCGCGTCCCGCGGAGGTCGCCCGTCCGACACGCAGCGGCCGCGCGGATACTGGCCGGTGATGAGCGCGCCCCTCAACCTGGTCAACCTCGAGCGGGTGCACAAGGCACACGGCACCACCGTCCTGCTCGACGACGTCTCGCTGGGCATCGCCTCCGGCGAGCGGATCGGCGTGGTCGGGCGCAACGGCAGCGGCAAGTCCACGCTGCTCGGCGTCCTCACCGGGCGCGAGGAGCCCGACTCCGGCCGGGTGACCCGCCGCGGCGACCTCGCCGTCGGCGTCCTCGACCAGTCCGGCACGCTGCCGCCCGGCGCGACCGTCCGCGACGTCGTCCTGCCCCAGAGCCTGTTCGCCGCCGAGCACGAGTGGGCTGCCGACCCGGCGGTGCGCAGCGTGCTCACCGGCCTGGAGCTCGACCGGCTGGGGCTGGACTCCCCGGTCGCGCCGATGTCCGGCGGCGAGCGGCGGCGGGTGGCGCTGGCCGCGCAGCTGGTCCGCCCGCTGGACCTGCTGGTGCTCGACGAGCCGACCAACCACCTCGACGTCGAGGGCGTGGCCTGGCTGGCCGGCTACGTCAAGGACCGGGTCGGGGCGCTGGTGGTCGTCACCCACGACCGGTGGTTCCTCGACGAGGTCTGCAGCCAGACCTGGGAGGTCGCCGACGGCCGGGTGCACGCCTACGAGGGCGGCTACGCCGCCTACACCCTCGCCCGGGCCGAGCGGGCCCGGATCGCGGCGGTCACCGAGGAACGGCGGCTGAACCTGGTCCGCAAGGAGCTGGCCTGGCTGCGTCGCGGCCCGCCCGCGCGCACCAGCAAGCCCCGGTTCCGCATCGAGGCGGCCCAGGCGCTGATCGAGGACGAGCCGCCGGCGCGCGACACGATGGCGCTCAAGGGCTTCGCCAGCCGGCGGCTCGGCAAGACCGTCTACGACGTGGAGGACGTCGACTACGCCGTCCCGGGGGACCCGGCGACCGGCGCGCCCCCGCGCACCCTCCTCGACGACCTCACCTGGCACGTCGGCCCCGGCGACCGGATCGGCGTCGTGGGCGTCAACGGCGCGGGCAAGACGACGCTGCTGCGCCTGCTGGTCGGGGAGACCGAGCCCGACCGCGGCCGGGTGGTGCGCGGGCAGACGGTCGCCCCCGCCTACCTGTCCCAGCACGTCACCGAGCTGCCCGCCCGGCTGCGGGTGCTCGAGGCGGTGCAGGAGATCGCCCGGATCGCCCGGATCGGCAACCAGGAGATCTCCGCGTCGTCGCTGGCCGAGCGGTTCGGCTTCCCGGCATCCCGCCAGTGGACGCCGGTCGGTGACCTCTCCGGCGGCGAACGGCGCCGCCTGCAGCTGCTGCGGCTGCTCATGAGCGAGCCGAACGTGCTGCTGCTCGACGAGCCGACCAACGACCTCGACATCGACACGCTCACCGCGCTGGAGGACCTGCTCGACGGCTTCCCCGGCACCGTGCTGGTGGTCAGCCACGACCGGTACTTCGTCGACCGGGTCTGCGACTCGGTGGTCGCGCTCATGGGCGACGGCTCGCTGGCCGCCCTGCCCGGCGGGGTCGAGGAGTACCTGCAGCGCAGGGCGGCGGGGGAGGCGGCGCTGCCCCCGGCCGCCGCGGCCGCTCCCGCGCCGGGGGCCTCTGCGGCCGCGGCCCGCCCGGCCGGGGAGGTGCGGGCCGCCCGCAAGGAGGCCGCGCGGCTGGAGCGGCGGCTGGAGAAGCTCACCGCCGAGGAGGAGCGGCTGCACGGCGAGCTCGCCGCGGCGGCGACCGACCACGCGCGGGTGCTCGAGCTCGACGAGCGGCTGCGCGCCGTCCTCGCCGAGAAGGGGCAGGTCGAGACCGACTGGCTGGAGGCCGCCGAGGTCGCCGAGGGGTGACCCGGCCGGCCTGCTCTCTCCACTCCACGCAGCTCCGGCGCTGAGTGCCACAGCACTCAGCGCCAGAGTCTCGCGGAACACGGGGTCGGCCCGGGGACCAGGCGGGGACGGCGGCCTCGGCCCCTGGCCACGGTGCGGAGCAACGGCCGAGGTCGCGACGGCGCGGGTGCCCCCGTCCGCGGGTCGGGTCCCGTCCCCGCGGGTAGAGGAGCACCGGGCAGCTCGGCCCGTCCGCCGCCGAGGCGGCTCGATCGGCGCGCCCGGTAGGCTGGGGTCACCGCCGGCCGTCGTCGACCGACGTTCCTGGTGTCCCCGAGCCGCCCAACGACTCCAGGAGACACGTGCTCGTACTGCTGCTCCTCCACCTGACCGCCGGCGTGCTGGCGCCCGTCCTCGTGCGGTGGTGGGGGCGGCAGGCCTTCCTCGCCCTGGCGCTCGTGCCCGCCGCCGCCTTCGTCTGGGTGCTGTCGCGCCTGGGTCCGGTGCTCGCCGGCGAGGAGGTGCGCGAGACGGTGCCGTGGGTCCCCGCCCTGCAGCTCGACGTCGCCCTGCGGCTGGACGCTCTGGCGCTGACCTTCGCCGCGATCGTCACCGGTGTCGGGGCGCTGGTGCTCGTCTACTGCGCCCGCTACTTCGCCCCTGGCGAGGAGGGCACCGGCCGCTTCGCCGGCTGCCTCACCGCCTTCGCCGGTTCCATGCTCGGCCTCGTCCTCGCCGACGACCTCTTCCTGCTCTACGTGTTCTGGGAGCTGACCACCGTCTTCTCCTTCCTCCTCATCGGGGGCTCGGGACGGCGGCTGGCCGCGCGGCGGGCGGCGTCGCAGGCGCTCATCCTGACCACCGCCGGCGGGCTGGCGATGCTGGTCGGGCTCATCCTCATCGGCCAGGCCAGCGGCTCGTTCCTGCTGTCGGAGGTGGTCGCCGACCCCGGCAGCGGCCCGGCCATGACCGCCGGCGCGGCGCTGGTGCTGGTCGGGGCGGTCACCAAGTCCGCCCTGGTGCCGTTCCACTTCTGGCTGCCCGCGGCCATGGAGGCGCCGACGCCGGTCAGCGCCTACCTGCACGCCGCGGCGATGGTGAAGGCCGGCGTCTACCTGGTCGCGCGGCTGGCCCCCGGGCTGGCCGACATCCCTGGTTGGCGGCCGGTCGTGCTGGGTCTGGGTGTGGCGACGATGCTCGTCGGCGGGTACCGCGCGCTGCGCCAGAAGGACCTCAAGCTGCTGCTGGCCTTCGGCACCGTGAGCCAGCTCGGGTTCCTCGTCACGCTGGTCGGCGGGGGCAGCCGCGAGCTGGCCGCCGCCGGGCTGGTGATGACCCTGGCGCACGCGCTGTTCAAGTCCACGCTGTTCCTCACCGTCGGCGTCGTCGACCACGCGACCGGCACCCGCGACCTGCGCCGGCTGTCCGGGCTCGGCCGCCGGCTGCCGCTGCTCGCCGTGATCGGCACCGCCGCGGCGGCGTCCATGGCCGGGCTGCCGCCGATGCTGGGCTTCGTCGGCAAGGAGGCGGCCTTCGCCGCGCTGTGGGACGCCGGCCTGCCCGACCGGACCGCCGCGGCCGTCGTCCTGACCGGGCTGGTGGCGGGCTCGGTGCTCACCGCCGCCTACACCGCGCGCTTCGTGTGGGGCGCCTTCGCCCGCAAGCCCGGTACGGAGGACACCGCGGTCGAGCACCCGCCGGAGCCGCTGTTCCTCGCCGCCCCCGCCGTCCTGGCGTTGACCGGGCTGGTCCTCGGGCCGGCCAGCCCGCTGCTGGAGCCGCTGGTCGCCGGCTACGCCGACACGCTGCCGCTGCTGGCCCCGGAGCCTGAGCACCTGGGCCTGTGGCACGGCTGGCAGCCGGCGCTGGTGCTGTCGGCGCTGTCGATCGCCGGCGGTGCCGCGCTGTTCGCCGTCCGCGGGCGGGTCACGCGCCTGCAGGGGCGGGTGGCCGTCGGCGCCTCGGCCGACGAGGGCTACTGGAACGTCGTCCAGGCGGTCGACCGGCTCGCGGTGTTGGTCACCGGGACCACCCAGCGCGGCTCGCTGCCGGCCTACCTCGGCACCATCCTGGTCGTGGTGCTGGCGCTGCCCGGGACGCTGCTGCTCACCCGCGCCCCCTGGCCGGGCGAGTGGCGGGCCTGGGACACCCCGGTGCAGGCGGTGGTCGGCGTCGTCGTGGTGACCGCCGCCGCGCTGACGCTGCGGATCCGCCAGCGGCTCTCGGCCGTGCTCGTCGTCGGGGTCACCGGCTACGGCATCGCCGTCGTCTTCGCGCTGCAGGGCGCGCCCGACCTCGCGCTCACCCAGTTCATCGTCGAGACGCTCACCCTCGTCGTCTTCGTGCTGGTGCTGCGCAAGCTGCCCAAGGACATCACCGAGCGGCACCGGCCGCGGGAGCGCGCCGTCCGCGGCGTGATCGCCGTCGCCATGGGCGCGTTCATGGCCGCTGTGGGCGCGGTGGCGCTGTCGGCCCGCACCGCGACACCGGTGTCGGAGGCCTGGCCCGGACCGGCCTACGAATTCGGCGGCGGCAAGAACATCGTCAACGTGGCCCTGGTCGACATCCGCGCCTGGGACACCCTCGGCGAGATCTCGTTACTGGTCGTCGCCGCCACTGGGGTGGCCAGCCTGGTCTTCCTCCGGGGCCGCACCGGCGGCGTGGACCGGGTGACCCGGGCCGACCTGGTGCAGGGACGCGAGCGCGGCCGGCGCGCCCCGCGGGACCGCTGGCTGGCCGCCACCGCCACCCTCGACCCGGCCCGCCGCTCGGTCGTGCTCGAGGTCATCACCCGGATCCTCTTCCACACGATCGTGGTGTTCTCGCTGTACCTGCTCTTCTCCGGGCACAACGAGCCCGGCGGCGGGTTCGCCGGCGGCCTGGTCGCGGGCCTGGCCCTGGTGCTGCGCTATCTGGCCGGCGGGCGCTACGAGCTGGGCGAGGCCGCACCGATCGCGCCGGGCCTGCTGCTCGGCGGCGGGCTGCTCTTCGCCGGTGGCACCGGTGCTGCGGGCCTGCTGCTGGGCGCCGGGGTGCTGCAGACGGCGATCCTGCAGGTCACGCTGCCGGTGCTGGGCGACGTCAAGCTCGTGACCTCGCTGTTCTTCGACTGCGGTGTCTACCTGATCGTCGTCGGGCTGGTCCTCGACGTGCTGCGCAGCCTGGGCGCCGAGCTCGACCGCCAGGAGGACCAGGAGGACCCGATCGAGCTGTCGCCCGGGGAGGTGGTGCTGCGATGACCCCCACGATCGTGCTGCCGTTGATGATCGGCGGGCTCTACGCCGCGGGGGTGTACCTGCTGCTCGACCGCAGCCTCACCCGCGTGCTCCTGGGCTTCCTGCTGCTGGGCAACGCCACCAACCTGCTGGTGCTGTCGGCCGGCGGCCCCGCGGGGCTGGCGCCGATCCTCGGCTACTCCGACCCGGAGGCGTTCAGCGACCCGCTGCCGCAGGCGCTGATCCTGACCGCGATCGTGATCACCTTCGGCGTCGCGGCGTTCCTGCTGGCGCTGATCCACCGTTCCTGGCGGCTGGCCCACAACGAGGCGGTCGGCACCGACGAGGAGGACCGCCGGGTCGCCGCCCGCAGGTCGCTCGACGCCGACGAGCTCGACCCCGACGAGCTGGCTCCCGAGGACCGCGCCGCCGGCCACGCCGACAGCCTTCCCGGCGACCTCGAGGAGCTGGCGGACGACGTCGACCTGCCCGCGGGGAGCAGCACCCGGTGATCGAGGTCCTCGCCCCGCTGCCGGTGCTGCTCCCGTTGCTGGGAGCGGCCGGCGCCCTGCTGGTGTCCGGGCACCCGACCTACCAACGCACCCTCAGCACCACCGTGCTCACCGCGGTGCTCGTCGTCTCGTTGGTGCTGCTGTTCGTGGCCGACGCCGAGGGCGCGAGCGCGGTCTCCGTCGGCGGCTGGCCGGTGCCGCTGGGCATCGTGCTGGTCGTCGACCGGCTGTCGGCGCTGATGCTGGTGGTCGCCTCGACCGTGGCGCTCGGCGTCCTCGTGTTCGCCGTCGGGCAGGGCGCGGCCGACGGGTCGGAGGAGACGCCGCTGTCGATCTTCCACCCGACCTTCCTGGTCCTGGTGGCGGGCGTGAGCAACGCCTTCCTCGCCGGCGACCTGTTCAACCTCTACGTCGGCTTCGAGATCCTGCTGATGGCCTCGTACGTGCTGCTCACCCTCGGCGGGACGGCGGCGCGCATCCGCGGCGGCATCACGTACATCGTGGTGAGCCTGACCAGCTCGCTGGTGTTCCTCGCCGCGATCGGGCTGGTCTACGCCGCGACCGGCACGGTGAACATGGCGCAGCTGGCGGTGCGGCTGGGCGAGCTGCCCGAGGGCATCCAGGTGCTGCTGCAGTCCATGCTGCTCATCGCCTTCGGCATCAAGGCCGCCGTCTTCCCGCTCTCGGCATGGCTGCCCGACAGCTACCCGACCGCCCCCGCCCCGGTCACCGCGGTCTTCGCCGGCCTGCTCACCAAGGTCGGCGTCTACGCGATCATCCGCACCCAGACGCTGCTGTTCCCGGGCGGTGCGCTCGACGACCTGCTGCTGTGGGCGGCGCTGGCCACGATGCTGGTGGGCATCCTCGGCGCAGTCGCCCAGAGCGACCTGCGCCGGATGCTGTCGTTCACCCTGGTCAGCCACATCGGCTACATGGTGTTCGGCATCGCCCTGGGGACGGCGGCCGGGCTGGCGGGCGCGATCTTCTACGTGGCCCACCACATCGCTATCCAGACGACGCTGTTCCTGGTGGCGGGGCTGGTCGAGCGCCAGGGCGGCACCACCTCGATCGACAAGCTCGGCGGCCTGGCCCGGCGCTCGCCGCTGCTGGCCGTGCTGTTCTTCGTGCCGGCGATGAACCTGGCCGGGATCCCGCCGCTGTCGGGGTTCATCGGCAAGCTCGGCCTGCTGCAGGCGGGGGTCGCCGACGGCAGCGCCGGGGCGTTGGCGCTCGTGGCCGGCGGGGTGGTCACCAGCCTGCTCACCCTGCTGGCGGTCGCCCGCGTCTGGACCCGCGCGTTCTGGCGGTCCCCGAACCAGTCGCCGGCCGAGGAGACCGCCGCGGCCGCGGCCGCCGCCTCCGTGCAGCGCCACCGGCCGGCGTCCGCCGACGGGGCGGGGTCGCCGGACGGGACGGCGTCCCCCGACGGCCCGGCGCGGACCGCGCTGCAGGACGCCTGGCGGCGGCACACGGCGGTCGCGACGGCGGCCGAGCCGGGCCTGCCGCCCGCCGCGGGCGCGGTCCGGGCGCTGCGCCCGCTGCCGCGCACGATGGTGGGCGCCACGGCGGCGCTGGTCGCGCTCACCGTGGCCCTGACCGGGCTGGCCGGACCGCTCTACGGCCTGGCCGACCGGGCGGCCACGGACCTGCTCGAGCGCACGCCCTACATCTTGGCGGTGTTCGGGGCGGAGGAGGTGCCATGACGATCGAGCCCGCGGCCACCCGGCTGCGCCACCAGGGCCCGCTGATCGTGTGGCTGGTGCTGGTCTGGATCCTGCTGTGGGGCACCTGGTCCTGGGCGAACCTGCTCTCCGGGCTGCTCGTCGCGCTGGCGGTGCTCACTCTGCTGCCGCTCCCACACGTGGTCGGCGGTACCCGGGTGCGGCCGGTGCCGCTGCTGGTCTTCGTCGGCCACTTCGTCGCCGACCTGTTCACCTCCGGTGCCGAGGTGGCCTGGCAGGCCCTGCGCCCGGGTGGTGTCCGCCGGACGGCGATCGTGCGGGTCCAGTTGCGCGCGGACTCCGACCTGCTGCTGACCATGGTCGCCGAGGCCACCTCGCTCGTCCCCGGGTCCCTGGTGCTCGACCTGGACCGGGAGCAGCGGGTGATGACCTGCCATCTGCTGCCCGCGCGCGACCTCGAGGACGTGGCGCGGAAGAAGGCGCACGTCCTGGTGGTGGAGCGGCGTCTGGTGCGGGCGTTCGGCTCGGCCGCGGACGTCGCGGCTCTCGAGGGCGACCGGAGGGACGAGGTGCCGACGTCGTGACGATCGTGCAGTTCGCGCTGTACGCGCTGATCGGCGGGGGAGCGCTGCTGGCCCTCGTCCGGCTGGCCATCGGCCCCTCGCTGCTCGACCGGGTCGTCGCCACCGACACGCTGCTCGTCATCATCTCCGCCGGCCTGGCGGTCCACGTCGCGCTGGAGCGGGACCCGACGGTCGTGCCGGTGCTCGTGGTCGTCAGCCTGCTGGCCTTCGTCGGGTCGGTGTCGGTAGCCCGCTACATCGGCGGGATGCTGCTGCGTGCCCGCAGCGAGGACGGCCGGGACCTCGGCCTTCCGGTCGCCGCCGAGGAGCGGGAGGCCGGGTCGTGACCGCGGTGTCCGATGTCGTCGCCTTCGCCTGCCTGCTGGCCGGCGCTGCGCTGTGCCTGACCGCCGGGCTGGGGCTGGTGCGCTTCCCCGACGTGCTGTCCCGGATGCACGCCGGCACCAAGCCCCAGGTGCTCGGCGTGCTGCTGGTCATGGTCGGTGGCGCCATCCGGCTCGACGGCTGGGCCAACGCCTGGATGCTGCTGCTCGTCGCGGCCTTCCAGCTGCTCACCGCCCCGGTCAGCGCCCACCTGATCAGCCGGGTCGCCTACCGCCGCCGGCACGTGCGCCGCGACCTGCTGCTGGTCGACGAGTACGGCGGGCCCGGCCGGCAGGACGCGCGGTACCACGGGGACGAGCCCGGCGACGCCCCGCCCGAGCAGCCGGCCCCTCAGCCCAGCTGAGCCAGCCAGAAGGGCAGTCCCTGGTCGTCCCGGCACTCCGCCGTCCGGCCGTACGCCTGGTCGGTGACCTCGCCGGCCCGCCCACCCGCCGTCCGGACCGCGGCCACGGCGACCTCGATGTCGTCGACCGCGTACACCGGCACGGTGCCGACCTCGCCGTCCCCGCCGCCGATGCCGACCATCGGCACGGTGCCGTCCACCTGCCAGCCGTCGGGGACCCGCCCGGGCACCGACGTCCACCCGAGCACCGACTCGTAGAAGTCGCGGGCTCGGGCGCCGTCGGGCACCCGCAGCGTCAGGTACACCGCGTCACCGGGGCGCACCGGCGGGCGCGACTCCGGGTCGGCCGACGCCGGGGTCTGCAGCATCCAGCGGTGGCCGAAGGGGTCGACGACGACGCCGGTGCGCCCACCCGGCCCGTCGGCCGCCGGCCGCTCCACGGTGGCGCCGGCCGCGGCGGCCCGGTCGACCGCCGCGTCGGCGTCGGGCACCGCGAGGTGCAGCGTCACGCTGACCCGGCCGGGGTCCGGCGCGGCCAGCCCCAGCTCGGGGTGCTCGTCGGCGAGGTACAGCCGCGCCCCACCGAGGTCGAGCTCGGCGTGCCCGATGCGGTCGTCGTCCATCACGTACGGCTCGCCGACGACGTGGGCGCCCAGCGCCTCGGCGTACCAGGCCGTCGCCGACCGGGCGTCCCGCACGGTGAGGTAGGGGGTGAGCTGCGGCATCGCGGGACCTCCGGCGGTCCTTCTGCTACCGCTGAGCCCGGTTCACCGCCGAGACGACCGCGCGCAGCGACGCGGTGACGATGTTCGGGTCGATGCCCACGCCCCACAGCACGCGGTCGCCGACGGCGCACTCGACGTACGCCGCGGCGCGGGCGTCACCGCCGGCGGACATGGCGTGCTCGGCGTAGTCGAGCACCCGGACGTCGACGTCCACCGACCGCAGCGCGTCGACGAACGCCGCGATCGGCCCGTTGCCCCGGCCCTCGACCGTCGTGGGGACGCCGTCGTCGACGAGCTCGACCACCATCTCGTCGAGCTGGTCGCCGTGGGCGCGGTGCCGGTGACCGGTCAGGGAGAAGCGGCCCCACGGGGCGTCGGGGTCGGGCAGGTACTCGTTGGAGAAGGCCGTCCACATCTGCTGGGCGGTCACCTCGCCGCCCTCGTCGTCGGTGTGCCGCTGGATGACCGCGCTGAACTCGATCTGCAGCCGGCGGGGGAGGTCCAGGTGGTTCTCGGTCTTCATGATGTAGGCGACGCCGCCCTTGCCGGACTGGCTGTTCACCCGGATCACGGCCTCGTAGCTGCGGCCGACGTCCTTGGGATCGATGGGCAGGTAGGGGACGGCCCACGGCATGTCCTCGACCCGCTTCTCCGCGGCCCGGGCGTCGGCCGCCAGCGCGGTGAAGCCCTTGTTGATGGCGTCCTGGTGGGAGCCGGAGAAGGCCGTGTAGACCAGGTCGCCGCCGTAGGGGTGCCGCTCGTGCACGCCCAGCTGGTTGCAGTACTCGACGGTGCGGCGGATCTCGTCGATGTCGGAGAAGTCGATCTGCGGGTCCACGCCCTGGCTGAACAGGTTCAGG
>DATIMX010000418.1:0-11298 GCA_035474935.1 Geodermatophilus sp.
ACGACGGCCGCGGCGGCCGACCCGACGGCCAGCGTGCGCAGCAGCGCGGGGGCCACGGCGCCCTGCACGACCGGCTTGTCGGCCCGCGCGACCGCCCGGTCACGGTCGGCGTCGAGCCAGTCGTTGCTCCACCCGATGGACGCCTGACCAGCGAGGACGGCGACAGTCACGAGTGCCGCACGTCCCGCGGGCACCCCGGCGGCGAGCGCGAGGAGGCCGGCCACGACGGTGACCGCGACCGCCGGTCCGGGGTGTGTGGCGAGGGCCAGCGCCCGGGGGGTGACCCTCCGTGCCGCCCCTCCCGCAGGCACACCGACCATGCTCCTGTCAACCCCTCCCGAGCACTCTCTCTCGCGTTTGACCTGCGGGTTTACGAATTCGGGCGGTCCCCCCCGTCAGTTTGCCGTGGTAACCTTGTGGACAGCGAAAGGGGTCACACACACATGGGCTTCACTGTCGGCGAGACCGTTGTCTACCCGCACCACGGGGCAGCGCTGATCGAGGCGATCGAGACGCGGGTCATCAAGGGCGAAGAGAAGGCCTACCTCGTGCTGAAGGTCGCGCAGGGCGACCTGACCGTGCGGGTGCCGGCCGACAACGCGGAGATCGTCGGCGTCCGTGACGTCGTCGGTCAGGACGGACTGAACCGGGTCTTCGAGGTGCTGCGCGCGCCGCACACCGAGGAGCCCACCAACTGGTCGCGTCGCTACAAGGCCAACCTCGAGAAGCTCGCCTCGGGTGACGTCAACAAGGTCGCCGAGGTCGTGCGCGACCTGTGGCGCCGCGACAAGGACCGTGGCCTCTCCGCCGGCGAGAAGCGCATGCTCTCCAAGGCGCGCCAGATCCTGGTGAGCGAGCTTGCGCTCGCCGAGGGCACCAACGAGGACAAGGCCGAGGTGCTCCTCGACGAGGTCCTCGCCAGCTGAGCTCGAGCCCCGGGCTCTCCCCGCACTCCCCGACCACTCCCGTGCACGCTGTCGGCATCGTCGCAGCGGCCGGGAGTGGTCTGCGTCTGGGGGCGGATCGGCCCAAGGCGCTGGTCCCGCTGGCCGGGCGGCCGCTGGTCGCCTGGTCGGTCGACACCCTGCTCGGCAGCGGGGTGGCCGATGTGGTGGTGGCCGTGCCGGCCGACGAGCTGGCCGCCTTCGCCGCCGTCCTGCCGCCGGAGGCGCGTCTGGTCGTCGGCGGCGCCACGCGCACGGCGTCGGTCCGGGCCGCCCTCGCCGCCGCGACCGGTCCCGCCCGCCCCCCGCCCGACGCCGTCCTGGTGCACGACGCAGCCCGCCCGCTGACCCCGCCCGAGGTGGTAACCCGCGTGCTCGCCGCGCTGGCTGCCGGGGCGCGCGCGGTCGTGCCGGTGCTGCCGGTCGTGGACACGACCGTGAGCGTCGACGGCGACGGTGTCGTGACCGGCGCCCTGCCGCGGGAGACGCTGCGCCGGGTACAGACCCCCCAGGGCTTCGCCGGCGCCGTCCTCGTCGACGCCTACGACCGGCTGCCCGACGGCGTCGAGCTCACCGACGACGCCGCGGTGGTGCGCGCCGCCGGGGTCCCGGTCGCGACGGTGGCCGGCGACGAGCGGGCCGCGAAGGTGACGGTGCCGCACGACCTGGCGCTGGCCGAGATGCAGATCCGCCGGTGAGACCCGCCGAGTTGCCGCGGGTGGGCGTCGGGGTCGACGTGCACCCGGTCGAGGCCGGCCGCACCTGCTGGCTGGCCGGGCTGGAGTGGCCGGGCGTCGACGGCTGCGCCGGGCACTCCGACGGCGACGTCGTGGCGCACGCCCTCACCGACGCGGTCCTGTCCGCCGCCGGGCTCGGCGACATCGGCGGCCTGCTCGGCACCGACGACCCGCGCTGGGCCGGCGCCCGCGGGGCCACCGTCCTCGCCCACGTGCGCGAGGTCCTCGAGGCGGCCGGGTGGCAGGTCGGCAACGCCGCGGTCCAGCTGGTCGGCAACACCCCGAAGGTCGGCCCGCGCCGCGCGGAGGCCGAGCGGGTGCTCGGCGAGGCGCTGGGCGGCCCGGTGAGCGTCACGGCCACCACGACCGACGGCCTGGGGCTCACCGGGCGGGGCGAGGGCCGGGCGGCGATGGCGACGGCCCTGGTGGTCCGGACGACGTCCGCGGGAGGGGAGCCGGCCTGAGCCCGCGGGCTCAGGTGCCGGGCCAGACGAGCTCCTGCAGGGTCCGGCGGGCCCGGCCCGGGTCCTCGTCGCCGGCCCGACCGATGGCCGACATGGTGGTGACCTGCCAGTGCCGCGGGACGGCGAACTCGGCTGCCACACCCTCGCGGTCGAAGGCGCGGAACTGGCGCACCGCGAGCCCCAGCGCCTGTGCCTGCAGGGTCATGTGCGCAACCGCCTGGCCCAGGTCGTAGAGCGAGAACTCCGAGTAGTCCCAGTCGGTGTCCTCGACGTGCCGATGGGACAGGTTCGCCACCAGCAGGCTCGCAGTCGGCGCCCACCGGGCCGAGCTGCCGGCCAGGTGGCGGACGAGCCGTCGATGCGTCTCGTCGCCGCGACGACCGACGATGAACGCCCACGGTTGGGAGTTGCCCGCGGACGGCGCCCACCGGGCTGCCTCCAGCAGCGCCCCGACGTCCCGGTCGGAGACCTCGTGCATCGGGTCGAACGCCGTCGGACTCCACCGGCTGGCCAGCAGCGGGTGCAGCCCGGGCGATCCGACGTCGTCCCGCACCCGGCCAGCCTGACACGCCCCGGTCCAGGGTGACGGCGTCCGTAGACTCCGCGCCGAGCTGATGCCGCGCTCCGTAGACTCCGCGCGGTGAGCCTCCGCCTGTACGACACGGCCGCCCGCGCGGTCCGCGACTTCACGCCCCTGCGTGCCGGGCAGGCCTCCGTCTACGTCTGCGGGCTCACCGTGCAGGGGCCGCCGCACGTCGGGCACGTGCGCTCGGCCCTGGCCTTCGACGTGCTGCGCCGCTGGCTGGCGCACCGCGGCCTCGAGGTCACCTACGTCCGCAACGTCACCGACATCGACGACAAGATCCTCGCGAAGGCGCAGGCCGCAGGCGTGCCGTGGTGGGCCTGGGCCTACACCAACGAGCTCGCGGTCACCCGCGCCTACGACGTCCTCGGCGTGCTGCCGCCGACCTACGAGCCGCGCGCCACCGGCCACGTCCCGGACATGGTGGAGCTGATGCAGCGGCTGGTCGACCGCGGGCACGCCTACGCGGTGGACGGCGACGTCTACTTCGACGTCCGCTCCTTCCCGGAGTACGGGGCGCTGACCCGGCAGAAGGTGGAGGACCTGGAGCCGGCCGCCGACACCGAGACCGACGAGCGCAAGCGCGACCCCCGCGACTTCGCGCTGTGGAAGGCGCACAAGCCCGGCGAGCCGGAGACCGCGTCGTGGGCCACGCCGTGGGGCCGGGGCCGGCCGGGCTGGCACCTGGAGTGCTCGGCGATGGCCGAGCGGTACCTGGGGCCGGAGTTCGACATCCACGGGGGCGGGCTGGACCTGCGCTTCCCGCACCACGAGAACGAGCAGGCCCAGTCGCGTGCGGCCGGCGACGGGTTCGCGCAGTACTGGCTGCACAACGGCTGGGTCACCCTCGGCGGCGAGAAGATGAGCAAGTCGCTGGGCAACACCGCGCTGGTCGACGAGGTGGTGCAGCGGGTGCGGCCGGTCGAGCTGCGCTACTACCTGGTCACGCCGCACTACCGGTCCACCATCGAGTTCACCGACGCCGCGCTCGCCGAGGCCGGCGCGGCCTACCGGCGCCTGGAGTCGTTCGTGAAGCGCGCCGCCGAGCGGGTCGGGGCGGACGCGGGCAAGGCCGAGCCGGCGCCGGAGTTCACCGCCGCCCTGGACGACGACCTGGGCACGCCCGCCGCGGTGGCCGCCGTCCACGAGGTGGTGCGGCAGGGCAACACCGCGCTGGCCGAGGGGGACGACGAGGCCACCGCCGCGGCGCTCGGTTCGGTGCGGGCGATGCTCGGCGTCCTCGGGCTGGACCCGCTCGACCCGCACTGGTCCGCCGCCGGCGGGGACGACCGGCTGACGGAGGTGGCCGACGGGCTCGTCGCGCTCGCCCTCGAGCAGCGCCAGGCCGCCCGGACCCGCAAGGACTACGCAGCAGCCGACGCGATCCGCGACCAGCTCGCCGCACTCGGTGTCCAGGTCGACGACACCCCGCAGGGACCCCGATGGGAGCTGAGCCGCTGATGGCCGGCAACAGCCAGCGCCGTGGACGTACCACGGGCGCACACAAGAAGGGCGCCTCCGGGGGCACCGGCGGCAAGAACCGCCGGTCGCTGGCCGGGCGCGGCGCCACCCCGCCCGCCGAGATGCGCACCGGGCACCCCGCCCAGCGGCGCGCGGCCGCCGACGCCCGGCGCCGGGCCGAGCGCGACCGCAGCCGCCAGCGCGCCGAGGAGGCCCCCGAGCTGCTGCTCGGCCGCAACCCGGTGGTCGAGGCGCTGCGCGCGCAGATCCCGGCGACCGCGCTCTACGTGGTCACCGGGGACGTGGGGTCGGGACGGGCGGGTGCGAAGTCGGCCACCGACGAGCGGATCACCGAGGCGCTGCACCTGGCCAACGACCGGGGGCTGCCGCTGCTGGAGGTCGGCAGGGCCGAGTTCGACCGGATGTCCGGCGGGGCGCTGCACCAGGGCATCGGCCTGCAGGTGCCGCCGTACCAGTACGCGCACCCCGACGACCTGCTCGACCTCGCCCGCGACTCGGGTCGCCCGCCGCTGGTGGTCGCGATGGACGGCGTCACCGACCCGCGCAACCTCGGCGCCGTCGTCCGCTCGGCCGCGGCGTTCGACGCGCACGGCGTCGTCGTCCCGCAGCGGCGGTCGGTCGGCATGACCGCGTCGGCCTGGCGCACCAGCGCCGGCGCCGCCGCGCGGCTCCCGGTGGCCCGCGCGGTGAACCTGGCCCGCGCGCTGGGCTCCTACCAGGACGCCGGCCTGATGACCGTCGGCCTGGCCGGGGACGGCGACGTCGACGTGCACGACTTCGACGGCTTCGCCGACCCGCTGGCGCTGGTGGTCGGCGCCGAGGGTGCGGGGCTGTCCCGGCTGGTGCGCGAGCGCTGCGACGTCGTCGTGCGCATCCCGATCGCGCGGGACACCGAGTCCCTCAACGTCAGCGTCGCCGCGGGCATCGCCCTCTACGCCGCAGCGTCGTCACGGCGGTCCTCCGGACCGCACCGCGGCCAGGAGCCGTCCCCCTGACGCGCTGAGCCCGGACGCGCCACCTCCTCGCGGACCCTCCGGGCCCACTCGTCGACGGCCCCCGCGGGGCGTCGTCCTGATGGGCGGCCACCTGAGCGGGCTGGTTGGTTGGGGACATGCCCTCGTTGACCTCTGTGGTCGGAGCCGCCACGGCCACCTTCTCGGCGGCGCTCGTCGTCGCGCCCCGGGTGCTCATCGGGCCCACCGGGATGCCCGACACGGCGCAGACGCGCGCCCTCGTCCGCGCCCTCGGTGCGCGGGACGCCGTGAGCGGCCTGGCGATGCTCGCCGCGCCGGGAGGCCGGGTCCGCGACCTGGCCGCCGCCGCGCGGGTCCTCAGTGACTGCGCCGACGCCGCCGTCCTTCCGTCGGCCGTGCCGGACCGGGGGAGGGCGGCTCTGCTGCGGGCGTCCGCAGCCGCCTGGGGAGCGCTCGCCCTCGCCGCTGCGGTGCTGGACCGGCGCGCCGGCCGCTGAGGAAGGACCCCCTGCCCCCCGCTCGCAGGCTCGGGCCGGGACCCTGTAGGGAGCCGCCGGCCCGGCAGGCGTGCCAGGTCGGCGATCTCGCCGGGAGACGGGTTCAGCCGAGCAGCTGGGCGATCGTGTAGATGACCAGGCCGGCCAGGCCGCCGACCACGGTGCCGTTGATCCGGATGAACTGCAGGTCGCGGCCGACCTGGAGCTCGATGCGGCGGCTGGTCTCCTCGGTGTCCCAGCGGGCGACCGTGCTGCCCACGAGGTCGGCCACGTCCCCGGAGAAGCGCTCCACCAGGTAGCCGGCGATCCCGTGTGCGTGCCGCTGCACCAGCTCGCGCACCCGCTGATCGGTCTGCAGCAGCCGGGCGGCCTCGCGGATCAGCTCGGTCACGCGCGCCCGCAGCGCCGAGTCGGGATCGGCGGCCGCGGCCAGGGCGGCGTCCTTGAGGTGGGTCCACAGCGACCCCGACCAGCTCCGGACGGCGGGGTGCTCGAGCAGCTCCTTCTTCAGGTCCTCCACCCGGGCGGCCGTCGCCGGGTCGGTGCGCAGCGCGTGCACGTAGGCGCGCAGCCGGGCGTCGTAGGCCCGCCGCAGCTCGTGGCGGGGGTCCTCGCCGACCTCGTCCAGGAAGGCCATCAGGCCGGCGAACACGCGGTCGAACACCCGGTCGTCGACCCAGTCGGGCACCCAGGCGGGGGAGGCGTCGCCCAGCTGCGCGCGGAAGACGACGCGGTTGTCCTCCAGGAAGCGCGCCAGGCCGCGCAGCCCCGCCGAGAGCACCTCCTGGTGCCGGTCGCCGTCCACCACGAGCTCGAGGGTCCGGGCCACCACCGGGGCGGCGGGTGTCGCGTGCAGCTTGCGGTCGACGAGCCCGGCGACGGCGGGCCGCAGGTCGTCGTCCCGCAGCAGGCCGGCGACCGAGTGCAGCAGCGCTCCGGCGTCGCCGGCGAGCCGCTCGGCGCGCCCGGGCGCCGCGAGGAAGGCGCCGAGCCGGCCCGGCACGTCGATAGTGGTCAGCTTGTCCTCGACCACGGCGCGGGTCAGGAAGTTCTGCTCGACGAAGGAGCCCAGGCTCGCGCCGATCTGGTCCTTCTTGCGCGGGATGATCGCCGTGTGCGGGATCGGCAGCCGCAGCGGGTGCCGGAACAGCGCCGTGACGGCGAACCAGTCGGCCAGCGCGCCGACCATCGAGGCCTCCGCCGTCGCCCGCACGTACCCGACCCAGGCGCCGGTCTCCTCGCCGAGGAGCACGCAGGTCAGGAAGACGGCGGCGGCGACCAGGAACAGGCCGGTCGCCAGCCGCTTCATGCGGGCCAGGTCGCGGGCCCGCTCGGGGTCGTCGAGTGAGACGGCCAGCGGGGTGCTCGGGGGACTCGACGACACCCGTCCCAGCCTAGATAGAGGACCCCCTGCCCCCCACGGCTCGCAGGCTCGCCGCGGGCCCCTGCACGGGGCCGGCCTGCTCAGCCCTCGCTGGCGCCCAGGGTGACCTGGATCTGCTGGGTGTCCTGCCCACGGCGCACGGTGAGGGTCACCTGGTCGCCGGGGGCGGCGCTGCGGACGGCGGCGGTCAGCTCGGTCGAGGTGGTCACGACCCGGTCGCCGACCGCGGTGACGACGTCGCCGGCCCGCAGCCCCGCGTCGGCGGCCGGGGTGCCCGGCTGCACCTGCACCAGCTGCGCGCCGGTGCCGATCTCGGACTGCTGCGGGTCCGCCGCGGTCTGGGCGCTCACGCCCAGGTAGGTGATCTCGGCCTTCCCGTCGGCGATGAGCTCCTGGGCGATCCGCTTGGCGGTGTTGCCCGGGATGGCGAAGCCGACACCGATGTTGCCGCTCTCGGCCGACTGGCCCGGCGCCCCGGAGGCGACCGAGGCGATGGCGGTGTTGATGCCGACGACCTCGCCGGCGCCGTCGACCAGCGCGCCGCCGGAGTTGCCCGGGTTGATCGCCGCGTCGGTCTGCAGCGCGTCGATGACGGTGGCGTCGCCCTCGGTGGACCCGGTGGCCACGGCCCGGCCCTTGGCGCTGATGATGCCGTCGGTCACCGTGTCCGACAGGCCCAGCGGGGCGCCGATCGCCACGGCCAGGTCACCGACCTGCACCTTGTCGGAGTCGGCGAAGGTCGCCGGGGTCAGGCCGGAGGCGCCCTGCAGCTTCAGCACCGCCAGGTCGTAGACCGGCTGCGTGCCGACGACGGTCGCGTCGTAGACGGTGCCGTCGGAGGTACGCACCGAGACGACGCTCGAGCCCGCGCCGTCCAGGCTGACCACGTGGTTGTTGGTCAGCACGTAGCCGTCGTCGCTGAGGACGACGCCGGAGCCGCTGCCCGAGCCGGACGCGCCGGTGACGTAGACGGTGACCACGCTGGGCGCCGCCTTGGCCGCGGCCGCGGTCACCGCGGTCGCCGTCTCGGGGTTGGTGATGGTGACGTTCTGCGCGGCGGCCGTGCCGCCGCTGCTGCTGCCGTCCGAGTCGTCGGCGAGCAGGGCCACACCCGCGCCGGCGCCGCCGCCGATGAGGGCCCCGGCGAGCAGGCCGGCGACGCCGATCCGCCACCGGCCGGCCCGGCGGGGCGGCTCGGGGGCGGGTGCGACCGGGCCCGGCTGCCCGTGCTGGCCCGGCGGCTGGAACGGCGGCTGGTGCCCGGGGAGGGTGTCGTGCCCCGGGGCGGCCGTCCCCGTCGCCTGCTGACCCGGTGCTGCCGGCCCGGAGGCGGGCTGCGGGGGCCAGGTCGGCGGCGCCCAGGGGCCCGGCGCCGGGTGGGGGGTGCCGTAGGGGTTCACGTCTCTCGTCCTCCTCGTGGGCGGCCGGTCCACCGCCCTGCGACGACCACAGTGGTCCGTGCTGCTGACCCGTCGCTGGCGGTCTCCTGTGAGGTGCCTGGACGTCTCAGCGGGGGACGTCAGGGAGCAGCCGGCCCCTCGCCACCAGCTCCACCACCGTCCACACGGCCGCGACCTGCGTCGCCAGCAGGCCGACGAGCACCAGCACCTGGGCCGCGCCGGCCGCCAGCGGGCTGCCGCCACCCAGCAGTACCCCGACGAACGCGCCGGGCAGCGTGACGAGCCCGACGGTGCGGGTCTGGTCCAGCGGGGGCACCAGCGCGGTGGCCGCGGCCGGTCGCAGCACCTCGCGGACGGCGTCGCGCTGCAGGAACCCCAGCGCGAGCGCGGCCTCGACCTCGCCACGCCGGGCGGCCAGCTCCTCCCGCAGCCGGCGGCCGGCCAGGGACGTCGCGGTCATCGCCCCGCCGACGAGGATCCCGGCGATCGGGATGACCGCCTCGCCGCGCAGCGGCACGGTGCCGCTGGCGAGCACCAGGGTCACCACCGGGACGGCGCCGACCAGCACGGGGACGGCGGCGGTGCCCACCCGGCGGCCGGCGCCGGCGATGCGCAGGGCCAGCCCGGTGGCCCGCCCGGCCGCGGTGACCGCCGCGACGCTGACCATGAGCAGCACGAACAGCGCCGAGAGGGCCAGCGAGCGCACGACGACGAGCAGCACCGCCGACACCACGGCCAGCTGCACGGTCGCGCGCAGCGCGGCGACGACGACCGGGCGGTCCTGGCCGAGGCCGGAGAGCCGGCCGGCCACCGCGGCGAGCGCGGTCAGCGCGGTCAGCGTCACCGCGAGCCGGGGGCCGAGGTCGACGACGGAGGAACCCACGGGCGACGATCATGCCCGGCCGCCCTCCGCCGCCGGGCCGGGCAGGACGGGCCTGGTGTCGTACCGGAACGGCCGCCCTCCCGGGGCTGCCGCGGGCCCGGTGACGTACTGGAACGGCCCCTCGGCACGCGCCCGCCGGCCTCCCTGCAGGGGCCCGCCGCGAGCTTGCGAGCGGTGGGGGGCAGGGGAGGTCCTTCGACTTCACCCGACGGCGATGATCTCCTCGCGCGGCTCCTTGCCGGTCACCCGGTGCACCGGGGGCACGAAGGCCATCGGCGAGGTGCAGTGCCGCAGCAGCCAGCGGTGCAGCCCGTCCATCGGCCGGTGCAGCAGCCCACCGTGGCCCGCGCTCATCGAGAGCAGCGGGGTCGGGCAGGCCGCGGCCAGCACCCGGCCACCGGTCGGGCCGGGCACCGCGGTGTGGGTCGCGCGCAGGTCCGGCCAGCGCTCGGCCCACCGCGAGGAGTTCGCGGCCCACGCGTCGCCGTCGTCCGCCCGGGTGTGCAGCACGAGCAGCGGCCGGTCGGCCCGCAGCGCCTCCTCGGCGGCGAAGACGGCCACCGGTTCGTCGTCCTCCCGCTCGCCGAGGCCGAGCACCGCCACGTGCGGCCGGGAGCCGGTGCCGCCCGCCCGGGACCGCGGGACGACGACCACCGGGCGAGGCGAGCGGGCGGCGACCTTCTGGGCGACCGAGGCGAGCACCATCTCGTCGGCCGCGCCGGTCGTGGTGATGCCGAGGACGATGAGCTGGACGTCCTCGGCGGCGTGCAGCAGCGCCTGTACCGGCTCGCCGGGCAGCACCTCGGTGGAGATCTCGAGCGACGGCGCGGTGTGCCGGGCCAGGGTGTACGCCTGCGCGGTGGCCCCGCGCGCACGGGGCAGGTCGCCGGCGGGGGAGCCGGCCACGCCCCGGTGTCCCAGGTGCGGCATGGCGTGCACGATCCGGAGCGGCGCGTCGCGGCGGACGGCCTCCTCGGCGGCCCAGCGGACCGCCCGGAGCCCGCACTCGCTGCCGTCGGCGCCGACCACCACGGGCGGCGGCTGCGGGTCGTCGTCCGCCGGCCCGGGCGCGGGCAGCGACCCGGCTGGGGTGGGGGTCGTCGTGGACACGGGCACCTCCGGATGGCGGTCGTCCCCCCCGTGGGTGCCGTCGAGGTTCCTCGCCCGGGGGCGGCGTGGGAAGACAGTCCGGCCACGGAGGGTGCAAGAGGCGTCCGGATGGGTAAGGGCGGGACCCGGGCCGTCGCTCGTCGGTGATCGCCCGGCCTCTCGAGTCAGGTCCTTCCTGGAGGGTGCCCCGTGTCCACCCGCGGTCCGCTTCCCCGCCTCCTGTTCTGGACCGGCGCCGTCGTCGGCGCCGGGCTGGCCGTCGTCGGCGGCCTGGCCCTGCGACCGGCGGGCCTGGTCGCAGTGGGGCTCGCCGCGGTGGTGTCCGCCTGCCTGGCGGCGGGGGTGGCCCGCGAGTCCCGTCCCGGGCAGCAGGCCGTCGTCGACGCGGCCTGGAAGGCAGGGGCGGCGACCGTCGCGGTGCTGCTGGTCCTGTCCGGCACCGCCGTGCTCGGCGGGGCGGTGCTCACCCTGATGGTCGCCGCGGTCGCCGCGGGCACCTCGACCGTCGTCTGGCTGGTCCGCAGCTCCCCGAGGACGCCGGCGTCCACCGTCGCCGGGGACCGTCAGCCGGCGGCCCCGTTGCCGCCGGTGTCCTCGCTGCCCACCGAGGCGCTCGGCCAGGAGTGGGTCCGGACGACGACAGCGCTGTCCGGCCCGCTCGACGCCCGCACCCGCGAGGCGATCGTCGTCCGGCGGCAGCAGACCCTCGACGAGCTCGAGCGGCGCGACCCCGACGGCTTCGCCCGGTGGCTCTCCGGCCTCCCGCTGGCCGGCAGCGACCCCAGCGGCGACCTCAAGCACGGCGACGCCGCCGCCTGAGGCGCGCCGCGCCCGGCGAAA
>DATIMX010000419.1:0-8998 GCA_035474935.1 Geodermatophilus sp.
GCGTGGCCCGAGGGAGTGCTGCGATGGACCTCGTCTCGGTGGACGGACTTCCGCCCCGGCACCGCCTGTCGGCCTGGCAGGAGCTCGTGTCACGCGCGTTCGTGCCCGTCGAGGTCACCAGCGACCCGCACGCGCTGTTCCGCGGCCGGATCGAGTCGACCGAGCTCGGCCCGCTGCGGGTGTCCGAGGTGACGTCCGACGTCCAGCGGGTCCGGCGGACGCCGCAGGTGATCTCGTCGAGCGACCCGCAGTGCTACCTGATCACGATGGCGTTGCGGGAGGACGCCGTCGTCCTGCAGGACGGCCGGACAGCCGCACTGACGCCCGGCGACATCACCATCTGCGACACCACCCGGCCCTACGAGCTCGCCTCCCGCGCGCCGTTCCGGTTGCTGGTGATCACCTGCCCGAGGCGCTTCATGCGGCTGGCGTCCCGCGACGTCCAGCGGTTGACCGCGACCAGTTTCTCCGGACGGCGCGGCGTCGGCGCCCTGGTGTCGCCGTTCCTGTCCGGGCTCCTGGCGCGGCTGGCCGACTGCGACGGGTGCAGCGTCGTCCACCTCGCCGACAATGTCGTCGACCTCCTCCGGACGATGTTCGAACAGAACCTGCGGAATGCGGAGCCGGTGCCGGATCTCCGGCAGGGCCTTCTGATGCGGGCCCTGCGGTTCGTCGAGGACAACCTGCACGACCCCGCCCTGGGCCCGGCGGCGATCGCCGCGTCGCTGCACATCTCGACCCGGTACCTGCACAAGCTGTTCGAGGCCGAGGGCACCACGGCCTGCGCGTGGATCCGGGCCCGGCGGCTCGAGCACTGCCGCCGCGACCTCGCCGATCCGGATCTGGCCGCACGGTCGGTGAGCGCCGTGGGCGCACGGTGGGGCCTTCCCGACGCGTCGCGGTTCAGCCGCCTGTTCCGGGAGGCGTACCAGGTCAGCCCGCGTGAATACCGCCTGCACCACGGCGACGGCCTGCCTCTCGTAGCGCGGGGCGCCTGATCGTCGCGGGCGGCGAGGAGCACCGTGCGTCGTCGGCTCATCGCTGTTCCCTCACGGACAAGACCGCGCCCGTGACATCTGGTGCCCTCGAGATGATCCGCTCGTGCAGAGAGGTCGAGGGATCCCGATGGTCGACAGGTTCGTGCACTCGCCGCCGCGCACGAAGGCCGACGAGGTCTACGGCAAGCTGCGCTCCGACGTCCTCGCGGGGAGGCGGGAGCCGGGATCGCGGCTGCCGTTCGCCGAGCTGTGCGCTCGCTACCAGGCGAGTGCGGGTGTGGTGCGGGAGGGGCTGTCCCGCCTGGCCGAGGAGGGCCTCGTCGTCGCCACGCCGCAGCGTGGTTTCCGGGTCATCCCACTCACCGCGGACGACCTGCGCGACCTGACGGAGGTGCGCCTGCTCAACGAGACACTCGCCCTCCGCTCGGCCGTCGTCGAGGGCGACTCCGCGTGGGAGTCGCGGATCGTGCAGGCCCACGGCCGGCTCGACCGGACCCCGCAGACCGGGGCGGCCGACCCGGCCCTGATGGACGACGCGTGGGTCGCGGCGCACAACGCCTTCCACGGCGCCCTCCTGAGCGGTTGCCGCAACCGGCGGTTGCTCGCGATCGCGCTCTCGATGCGGGACGCCTCCGTCCTCTACCAACGCTGGACCCTGTCGATCGGACAGGACACGGACCGGGACGCGCCGGCCGAACACCGCGAGCTGCTCGACGCCGCACTCGCCCGCGACCCGGAGCGCGCCGTCGCCGCGTTGCGCGCCCACGTCGACCGGACCACCGAGGTGCTGCTGGCCGCCCTCGAGCGGCTGCCCGCAGACGCAGGCTCGTAGCGTCAGGAAGCCCCGGCCGTGCTCGGGGCGGGTACCTCGGCCGGCACCACCGTCTGCCGCTGCGCTCCGAGGCCGTCGATCTCGAGGTCGACGACGTCGCCGTCGGTCAGGTACGGGAAGCGGCCGGAGAGAGCGACGCCCTGCGGGGTGCCGGTGTTGATGAGGTCGCCGGGCTCCAGGACCAGGTACTGGCTCAGATCCCAGACGAGGTGGTGCACGGAGAAGATCATGTCGGCGGTGCTCGAGTCCTGGCGGGGCTCCCTGTTGACCCAGGAGCGCAATCCGAGGCGCTGCGGATCGACCTCGTCGGCAGGCACCAGGTACGGGCCGAGCGGGTTGAACGTCTCGCAGCACTTCCCCTTCGACCACTGCCCTCCGGAGACCTCGGTCTGGAAGGCGCGCTCGGAGACGTCGTGCGAGACGGTGTACCCGGCGATGACGTCCGCCGCCTCCTCGGGCGAGGCCAGGTACCGGGCTCGGCGCCCGATCACCACACCCAGCTCGACCTCCCAGTCCAGCTTCTGCGCACCCGGCGGCCGGCAGATGTCGTCGAACGGACCGACGACGGTGTTCGGGTGCTTGAAGAAGATGATCGGGAACTCCGGCGGTGGGGAGCCCGACTCCGCGGCGTGCGCGGCGTAGTTCTGCCCGATGCACAGGACGGCGGCCGGCCGCGCGATGGGCGGCCCCAGCCTGAGGTCTGCGACGTCCGTGCTCGGCAGCTCGCCTGCGGCGAGGGCCTCCCGGACGCGCCGGATGCCGCCGGCGGCGAGGAAGCTCCCGTCCAGGTCCGGGGTCACCGCGCTGATGTCGAAGACCCGCCCGCCCTCCTCGACGGCCGGCCGTTCGGCACCCGGCTCTCCCACGCGCAGAAATCGCATTCCCGGCCTCCGGGTCGTCAGTGTGTGAGTCGTCAGTGTGTGAAAGGGCGTTCGAGCGTCGTGGCGGGGTCGAGCTCGACGCCGAAGCCCGGCTTGTCGGACAGCCTCAGGCGTCCTCGCTCGGGGACCGGTTCCCCGGCGAGCAGCGGCGAGAACATGGGCACGACCTCGCTGGGCACCGGATGCATCATCAGGAACTCGGCGAACGGGCTGTTGTGCTGCGTGATCACGAAGTGGTACGAGTACACGCTCGACCCGTGCGGGACGACCAGCTTGCCGTGGGCGTCGGCGAGCGCGGAGATCCGGCGCAGCTCGGTGATCCCGCCGCACCACCCGACGTCCGGCTGCAGGATGTCGCAGCAGTCCATGTCGAGCAGCAGCCGGAAGCCCCAGCGGGTGGCCTCGTGCTCCCCGGTCGTGATCAGCATCTGCGCGGGCGCCCGCCGCCGCAGCTCGGCGTAGCCCCAGTAGTCGTCGGGGAGCAGCGCCTCCTCGATCCACCTGAGCCCGTACTCCGCCCCGCGGTGGGCCAGCCTGGTGGCGTAGTCGAGGTCCAGCGACATCCAGCAGTCGAACATCAGCCAGAAGTCGTCACCCACCCGCTCCCGCATGGTGCGCAGGGTCTCGATGTTGCGGGTGAGCCCCTCCTCGCGCTCCGCGGGGCCGTGCTGCAGCGGCATCTTCCCGCCGATGAACCCCATCTCCTTGGCGAGGTCGGGCCGGGCCCCGGTGGCGTAGAAGACGAGCTCGTCGCGGACCGCCCCGCCGAGGAGGTGGTACACGGGTTCCTGCCGCACCTGCCCGAGCAGGTCCCACAGCGCGAGGTCGACGCCGCTGATGGTGTTGAGGACGATGCCCTTGCGCCCGTAGTAGAGCGTCGAGAGGTACATCTGGTCCCACATCTTCTCGATGTCGGTGACCGGACGGCCCTCGATGAACCGCGCGAGGTGCTTCTCGACGATCCACGCGCCGAGCTCGCCACCGGTGGTCACCGCGAACCCGGTGGTGCCGTCGTCGGTCTCAACCTCGACGACGAGTGTGCCGAGCACGTTGATGCCGAAGGACTGGCGGCTCTGCCGGTACTCCGGGTACTTCGCCATGGGTGTGGAGATGTGGTCGTCGATCCAGTGGCCCGACGACTGGTCGTGGTAGTCCGCGCCGCCGCCGCGGACCACCGACGCCCGCACGTGCCGGATCCGCGGAACGCTCATCGCACTCCCTCGCTGCGCTCGGTCGGCGCTTCGCGTAGGCGCTGTGACACTGATTCGCTCGCAGGCTCGCTCATCCGCCCGCGCTCCTCGGGCCCTGCGGGAACACCATGATCTTGCTGGCGTCGAGGTCGCCCGAGGCGAGCCGGGCGAAGGCGTCCGGGGCGTCGTCGAGCCCGACGCGGTCGTCGATGAGGTGCGCCAGGCCCTCGGGTCGCGACGCCACCCACTCCGCGGTCTCGCGGAACTCCCTCGACGGGTAGGTGAACGAGCCGATGATCGACCGCTCGAACGTGGTCACGTCGAACGCGGCGAGCGTCAGCTCGCGGGACCCCATCCCGACCAGCACGATCCGGGCTCCGAGGGACGAGGCGCGCAGGCCGTCGCCCACGGTCCGGCTGGTCCCGACCGCGTCGAGCACCGCCGTTGCCGGCCGGCCGAGCGCGTCCTGGACCTGGTCGGCGAGATCACCGGTCGTCGGGTCGATCGTGGCGAAGCCCAGCTTCTCCACGAGCCGACGCCGCGCGGTACCCGGCTCCGAGACCACCACCTGCTCCGCTCCGAGGCGGCGGGCGGCCAGGGCGCAGGCCTGCCCGATCGGGCCGCCGCCGATGACCAGCACGGCGTCGTCGGGCGCGACGCCTCCGCTGCGTGCGGCGTGGTACCCGACCGACAGCGGTTCGACGAGCGCTCCCCACTCCTCGGGCATGTCGTCCGGCAGCACGACGACGTTGCGGGCGGGCGCCAGCATCAGCTCGGCGAACGCCGACTCGATCTCCCTGTCGACGCCGATCACCTTCCGGCGCGGGCACAGCTGCTCGCTCCCGGCGGCGCACTGCGTGCACTCGCCGCAGCCGATCACCGGGTTCACGGTCGCGACCCGGCCCGGTTCACGGCCGTCGCCGGCGGCGTCCGCGCCCACGGCGACGATCCTGCCCACCGTCTCGTGGCCCATGACCTGCCCGGGGTGCCGCCGCTTGTTCTCTCCCGTGTAGCCGTGCAGGTCCGACCCGCAGATCCCGGTCGCGGTGATGCGGAGCAGCACCTCGCCCGGACCCGGCTGCGGATCGGGACGCTCTTCGACACCGATGTCGTTCGGGCCGTGGTAGACGAGCGCGCGCATGGGTCCGTCCGCCTCACGAACCGTCGACGAGGGGCGAGGGGCCGAGCTCGCGCAGCAGGTCGTTCATCGCGCTGTAGGCCTTGTTCCGGTACGCGATGAGCGCATCCCGCTTCTCCGGGTCGAGCTCGAGGAAGCCCGATCCGGACTTGACCCCGAACCTGCCCTGGGCGACGAGGTCGGTGAGGACCTTCGGCGCCGCGAGGCGCTCCCCGAAGGCCTCCTCCAGGGTTGTGAACCCGTTGGCGTAGACGTCCAGGCCGGCCATGTCGGCGATCGCGAACGGGCCGAAGAACGGCAGCCGGAACCCGAAGGTGCTCGTGACGATCGTGTCGATGTCGGTGGCGGTGGCCACCCCCTCCTCCACGATCGTCATGGCCTCCTTCAGCAGCACGTACTGCAGGCGGTTCAGGACGAAGCCGGGTACGTCGGCCACCTGCGCGCTGCGCCGACCGGCCCGCGCCAGCATCCGCTCGACGACGGGGATGACGCCGGGGTCGGTCCGTTCCCCGGCCACGATCTCCACGCCCGGGATGAACGGGGCGGGATTGCTCCAGTGCACGGTCAGGAACCGGCTCGGATCCTTCAGCCCCTCGGCGAGCACGTGGACCGGGATGGTCGAGGTGTTGGTTCCGATGATCGTGCCCGGCCGGGCCGCAGCCTCCACCCTGGCGAGGACGTCGCGCTTGATCCCGGGGACCTCGGGGACGGCCTCCTCGACGAAGTCGACGTCGGCGACCGCCTCCTCGATCGACGGCGCCACGTGCAGGTTCTCGCGGATCCGGTCGGTGCTGCCGGGAGGGAACAGGCCTTGCGTCTGGAACTGCTCGGCCTCGACCAGCAGGCGCTCGTGCGCCTTCCGCGTCGCGTCGGCGTCGACGTCGGCGAGCCGGACCTGGAAGCCCGCGTTGGCGAGCGACTGGGCGATTCCGCCGCCCATGTATCCCGCCCCCACCTGGGCGACCTTGTTGATCTCCACCTCGACGCGTCCCTTCTCGCTGAAGCAGGGTCGGGCCACGCTAACCACCCGACGACGAGCCGGGCCGGTCTTCGGGCAGCCGCACCGGCGGATGTGCGCTGCCCGTCCATGACTGTTCCGTCACCGACAAGACCACGCGGTGCCCGGGGTGATGGCCTGTGGCCGGCCCACCCGGGCCACGCCGGTTGCTTCTCGTTCACCTGCCCGGAAGGAGACGGCACCGATGACCGCCGTTCCGTACACGGCCGAGAACTGGCCGATCGCGGCCGCGATGCTCCCGTTCGGGGGCACGGACTCCCACGGCGGGCCGATCCAGGACGCCGATGCGGAGGAATGGGCCAGGCACCTGCGGCTGGTGCGGAGGATCGGCTTCACCGAGGTCGACCCCACCGACACGTGGGTCCGGGTCGGCGACCTCGACGCGGGGCGGCTGGAGGAGTTCCGGGGCGTGCTGGCCGACGTCGGGCTCACGATTCCCGCCATCTCCACGTCCCGCCGGAGCGTGATGGACCCCGCGCACGGGGAGGAGAACCTCGCCTACAGCCACCGGCTGCTGGATGCGGCGGCCGAGCTGGGTGTGCCGATGGTGAGCTTCGGCTTCTTCCAGGCGTTCACGCCGGCCCAGCGGCAGGCACTGTGGTTCTGGCTGGCCGAGGGATGGCACGACGACGAGTCGGCGGAGGCCCGGAGCCGCGCCGCCTCGCTGATCCGCGAGCTGGCGGAGCACGCTGCCGGCAACGGGCAGCAGATCACGCTGGAGATGTACGAGGACACCTACGTCGGCACCTGCGACGGGGCGGTGAAGTTCCTCGAGGAGGTCGGCCACGACGCCTGCGGGCTGAACCCCGACCTCGGCAACTTCATCCGCCTTCACCGCCCGATCGAGCCCGTGCAGGACATGCTCGACAAGGTGCTGCCGTACAGCAACTACTGGCACGTCAAGAACTACGCGCGCGACGAGGACCCGGCCACCGGCCAGGTGATGACCTTCCCCGTGCCGATGGAGTTCGGGCTGATCAACTACCGGGCGGCGATCGCTCAGGCGCTCGACCTCGGTTTCCGCGGCGCGTTCCTGTGCGAGCACTACGGCAACGACGCGATCACGGTGATCGGCCGGAACCGGGCCTACGTCCGGGAACTCCTCGCCCAGCTCCTCGACTGACCTCGAGCCGTTGCCTCCCGAAAGGAGCGACATGACGTCCGCCGCCACCTCTTCGACATCATCCCGCCTGCCGGACCGCCGCACCGCGGTGGTGACCGGGGCCGGCGGCCCGGCCGGGATCGGCCGGGTGACCGCCCAGGTGCTGGCCGAGAACGGGTGGGCAGTCGCGCTCGTCGACATCAACGCCGACGGCCTGTCCGCCGTCGAGGCCGAACTGCGCGGTGCCGGGCACGAGGACCTGCTGGCCGTGCCGGCCGACATCGCCTCCGAATCGTCGGTGAACGAGGCGTTCGACCGGATCGACGGCGCCCTCCCCCCGGTCGTGGGCCTGGTCAATCTGGCCGGCATCGCCTGCCCGACCCCGCTGCACGAGTGCGAGCTGAAGGAGTTCGAGCGGGTGATGGCGGTGAACGTCACCGGGTCGTTCCTCATGCTCAGGGCGGCCGCCGCCCGGATGATCCCGCAGGGCGTCGGCCGGATCGTCAACACCTCCTCGATCACCGCCTTCGACGGGGGCGGGACCTTCTCCAAGGGCGTCTACGCCACGGCGAAGGCCGCCGTGATCGGAATGTGCCGCGGGGGTGCCCGGGAGCTCGGGCCGTACGGGATCACCGTGAACGTCCTCGCGCCCGGGCCGATCGACACCGAGATCATGGGCGGCCGGCTCACCGACGAGCGCAAGGCGTCGATGTCCGCCGGCATCCCGCTCGGCCGGGTCGGCCAGCCCGAGGAGATCGCCGCCACCGTGGCGTTCCTGCTCTCCGACGGCGGCGGCTACATGAACGGCGCGACCCTCCAGATCGACGGCGGAAAGCACATGCACTGACGCGGGGAACCGCGTGCTCACTGAGCGAGGAGACATCGATGTCCGAGGTCAGCGGTGCCGAGGGCACCCGACGACGCCATGAGCTGAGCGAGGCGGCGACGAAGAAGGTCTTCCGCCGCCTGATTCCGTTCCTCCTGCTCATGTACATCATCGCGTTCCTGGACCGCAGCAACGTCTCCTTCGCGCAGAAGGAGTTCGAGGTCGACTTCGGGATCAGCGCGTCGGCCTACGCCTTCGGCGCGGGGCTGTTCTTCGTCGGCTACGCGGTGTTCGAGGTCCCCAGCAACATCCTGTTGCACAAGGTCGGGGCGCGCTGGTGGCTGGCCCGCATCATGGTGAGCTGGGGCATCGTCTCCACGGCTTTCATGTTCGTGCAGGGCCCGACCAGCTTCTACATCCTGCGGTTCCTGCTGGGCGTCACGGAGGCGGGCTTCTTCCCCGGGGTCATCCTCTACCTCACCTACTGGATTCCCGCCCGGCACCTCAGCCGCGCCCGCGGGTACTTCTACATGGGAATCGCGCTCGCCGGGATCCTGGGCAACCCGCTGTCCGGTGGGCTGCTGGAGCTCAATGGCGTGTTCGGGCTCCGCGGCATCCAATGGATGTTCCTCATCGAGGGCCTACTGGCGGTAGTCGTCGGGGTATGGGCCTACTACTACCTGACCGACAAGCCACGCGACGCGCGCTGGCTGCCGGCCGACCAGCGGGACGCGCTCGCGGAGACCGTAGAGGCGGAGGACACCGCCAAGGCCGCTGGCCACGGTCCGCAGAAGGTGCTTGCGGCGCTGGGGAACTGGCGGGTCTGGTACTTCGCCCTCATCTACTTCTGCATCCAGGTCGCCGTCTACGGCATGACCTTCTTCCTTCCGACCCAGGTCACGGCGATCACCGGCCAGACACTCGGTTTCACGGCTTCGCTGGTGACCGCCATCCCATGGGTCTTCGGGCTGCTGTCCGTGGCGTTCTTCCCGGGCGTGGCCGACAGAACCCGC
>DATIMX010000420.1:0-22985 GCA_035474935.1 Geodermatophilus sp.
GGGGCCCGCCTTCAGCGCTCGCCGAAGGCGGCGGCCAGCCAGCGCTCGGCGTCGATCGCCGCGGCGGCGCCGGTGCCGGCCGAGGTGATGGCCTGCCGGTAGATGTGGTCGACCACGTCACCGCAGGCGAAGACGCCTTCGATGTTGGTCCGCGTGGTGGGGTGCTCGACCTGCACGTAGCCCTCGTCGTCGAGCTTGAGCTGCCCGACGAAGAGCTCGCTGCGCGGGTCGTGCCCGATCGCCACGAAGACGCCCGAGACCGGCAGCTCCTCGTTGGCGCCGGTGCCGACGTCGGTCAGCCGGACGCCGGAGACGGTCTGGTCGCCGAGCACGTCGGTGACCTGCTTGCCGAGGGCCCAGCGGATCTTCTCGTTGTCCTGCGCGCGCTTCTGCATGATCTTCGAGGCGCGCAGCTCCTCCCGCCGGTGGACGACGGTCACCGTCTTGGCGAAGCGGGTGAGGAAGGTGGCCTCCTCCATCGCCGAGTCGCCGCCGCCGACCACGACGATGTCCTGGTCGCGGAAGAAGAAGCCGTCGCAGGTGGCACAGGCCGAGACGCCGCGGCCGAGCAGCCGCTGCTCGTTGTCCAGGCCGAGGTACCGGTACTTCGAGCCGGTGGCGACGATGACCGCGTGCGCGCGGTGCACCTCGTCGCCGACCTTGACGATCTTGGGCTCGGCGGTGAGGTCGACCTCGGTGACGTCGCGGGCGACCAGCTCTGCGCCGAACCGCTCGGCCTGGGTGCGCATGTCGTCCATCAGCTGCGGGCCCTGGACGCCCTCGGCGAAGCCGGGGAAGTTCTCCACCTCGGTGGTGGTCATCAGCGCGCCGCCGAACTGCGAGCCCTCGAACACCAGCGGGTGGAGGTTCGCGCGGGCGGCGTAGATGGCGGCGGTGTACCCGGCCGGGCCCGACCCGATGATGATCAGGTCGCGGACGCCGTCGTGCTCGGCAGGCGGGATGGCGGGGTCCACGTGTTCCGCCGTCACGGCGGGGCCGGGGGTCGGGTGGTCTGTCGTCACGGGCGGCACAACGGAGATCGTAGGTGCCGCATTCCCGGCCCGGCCCCCTGCAGGGGCTCGCCGCGAGCTCGGGGCAGGGGCTCTCCTCAGCCGGCCGGCGTGAGGGTGACCTCGGCGACCTCGGCGGAGAAACCGCCATCCGTCGGCGCCAGTCCGGTCAGCCACAGCAGCACGTAGCGGGTCGTCACCGGCTCGTCGAAGGACAGGTCGGCCGGGTCGCCGAGCTCGCCGCTCGCGACCACCCGGTAGGAGTCGAGGTCGCCGTCGGGCTGGTCGCCGACCCGGACCTCCGCGGTGGCGCCCGCGGTACCGGTGACGCCGAGGCCGGTGAGCGCCTGCTCCGAGCCGAGGTCGTACAGGACGCCGACCCCGTCCTTGAGGTTGCCGAACGCCGGCGACCCCCGGTAGGTCACCGTCGACCAGCCGGTGGACGGATCGCCGTCGAAGGACAGCGGGACCTCGTCGGGGTTCTCGGGCTCGCCGTCGCCGAAGGGGTTGTAGACGGTCGCGCCGGTGATGGTCGGTGCCGGGCCGTCGCCGGCGCCGTCCGTCTCCTGCCCGGGCGGCGCGCTGGACGCCGGGGCGCTGGGGACGGGCGCCTGGTCACCGGTGAGGTCGTCGGGCGAGATCACGTTGCCGAGCCACACCGCCAGCGCGATGACGACGACCAGCGCCGCCACCGGCAGCCCGACGACGAGCAGGCGGCGCCGGCGCGCGTCCCCGGCCCCGCCGTCCCGCGGGCGCGCTCCGTCGTCGTCGGCGTCGTCCGACAGCGGCAGCAGGTCGTCCTCGTCGTCCTCGTCCCGGCGGCCGGGGGCGGGCGGCAGGCCGCGGGCGTCCAGCGGCGGGTACGCGCCGCCGGAGGCGTCGCGGGTCGGCGCGGGGTCGACGGCGACGTCCTCGGCCGCCCCGGCCGCGCGCTCCTCCTCGCGGCGCTCGCGCAGCCGGCGCAGCCACCCGCTGTCGGACTCGTCCGGAGCGCGCTGCGGCTCGGCGGTGTGCCCGGTGCGGGGGCGCTCGGCCAGCAGGGCGGCCATGGCCGCGACGCTGGACAGGCCGGCGCCGGGCTCGGTGGAGCGGGCGCGGCGCACCAGGGCGGCGAGGTCCGGGGGCATCCCCGTCGTCCGCCCGGCCGGTGCGGTGCCCGGCCGTCGACCGGTGAGGCAGTACTCGAGCAGCTCCCCGAGCGCGGCGACGTCCCCCTGGACGGTGCCGCTGGCGGCCGGCACGGACCGCAGCCCGACCAGGCCGTTGGGCCGCAGGACGACGGTCTCCGGGGTGAGCCCGCCGACGGCCAGCCCCACCCGGTGCGCCGCGGCGACGCCCTCGGCGAGCCGCCGCAGCACGGTGCGGGCCTCCCGCTCGGGCATCGGGCCCTCGGCCAGGCGCTCGGCGAGGGTGCGGCCCTCGATCCACTCGTTGACGACGTAGGCCGCGCCCCCGGGCGCCGCGCTGTCCCCGCTGCCCTCGGCGGCGTCGTAGACCATGGCCAGCGCGGGCGTGGCCAGCCCGCCGGCGGTGAGCGCGCGGGTGATCCACTCGCGGGCGGCCGGCCCGCCGGGGGTGTGCACCCGGATGGCGACGTCGCGGTTGAGGATCCGGTCCTTGGCCCGCCAGCAGTGGATGACGCCGGTGGCGGTGGTCTCGGTGGGGCCGACCTCGTCGATCGGGCGGTAGCGGTCGGGGAGGCCGGTGATCGTGGACGTCATCGGTGCGCCCGGCCCCCTGTCCCCTCCCTGCCGGCGGCTGGGTTGCCCCGGCGGCGTCACGCCGCTCACCTGCGCCCCAGCTTGGCCCGGACGGCCGCCAGGGGCTCCTGGACCTCGGGGACGCGGGCGAGCGCGAGCCCTGCGAGGGTCGCGACGCCGATGACCACGGTACCCAGCAGCACGGTGCCGAGCGACCCTGCCACCGACGGGGCCAGGGCACCGTCGGCCAGCCACACCGCCAGCCAGCCCAGCAGGCCGGCGACGACCGCGACCACGGCGGTGCGCAGCACCGGGCCCAGCGTGGCGCGGGTCTCCAGCCCTCCGAGCCGCCGGCGCAGCACCGCGTGCCCGATCCCCCAGCCGGCCACGTACGTGAGGCTGGTGACCAGCATCAGCCCGGCCACCACCTGCTCCGGGGGGACGACGACCGGCACGAGCAGCAGCAGCGGCACCCGGACGGCAACCATCCCCACCTGGATCAGGGTGGGGGTGCGCGAGTCCTTCGTGGCGTAGAAGACCCGCATCTGCAGCAGGTTGACCGCCATCGGGAGCAGCCCGAACGCGCCCACGGCCAACGCGACGCCGATGGCCCGGGCGTCGTCGGTGTCGGTGTTGCCGCGGGCGAACACGACGACGGCCAGCTCCGGGCCGAGCACGGTGAGCGCGGCGCTGATCGGCAGCAGGCCGAGGGCCGACAGGCGGGTGCCGAGGGAGAGGTCGCGCACCACACCGGGGACGTCGGAGCGTGCGGCGGCCCGGCTCATCCGCGGCACCAGCGCGGTCAGCAGCGCCACGCCGATGATCCCGTAGGGCATCTGGAACAGCAGGCTGGCGTTGGCGAAGCCGATCGAGCCCAGCCCGCCCTCGCGCCCGGCGGCGTTGGCGATCCGGGTGGCCACGACGACGCCGATCTGGCTGACCGCCACGTAGCCGATCACCCAGAGGCCGAGCGTGCCGGCCTCGCGCAGCCCGGTGTTGCGCAGCCCCCAGCGCAGGCGCAGCGGGACGCCGGCCCGGCGCAGCAGCGGGAGGAGCACGAGCGCCTGGGCGGCGATGCCCAGCGTGGTGCCGACACCGAGGAGCCACACCTGCCCCTCGGTGATCGTGACCGGGGTCAGCGGGCCGGGACCGACGGCGGCGAGGAACAGCAGGCCGGTGGCGATGACGACGATGTTGTTGAGCACCGGGGCCCAGGCCGGCGGCCCGAACACCCCGCGGGAGTTGAGGATCGCCTGAACCAGGGCGCCGATGCCGTAGAACACGATCTCGGCCAGCAGGATGCGGGCCAGCCAGGTCGCCAGCCGGTACTGGTCGGGGTCCTCGTCCAGGCCGTACAGCGAGGTCAGCAGGGGTGCGGCCAGGATCGCCAGGCCGGTGACCACGACCAGCCCGCCGGTGGCGACCGTGGCCAGCCGCTGGGCGTAGGCCGCGCCACCGTCGTCGTCGCGTTCCTGGGCGCGCACGAGCAGCGGGACGACGACCGAGGTCAGCACCCCGCCCAGCAGCAGCTCGTAGACGATGTTGGGCAGCGTGTTCGAGGTGTTGTAGGCGTCGCCGACCAGGCCGACGCCCAGCGCCGCGGTGAGCACCATCGTGCGCAGCAGCCCGGTGATGCGGGAGACCAGCGTGGCCACCGCCATGGTCCCGGCGGCGCGCAGGATGCCCCGGCTGGCGCCGGGCCGGCCCTCGCGGGCCTCGACCTCCTCGTCGGTCTCGTCGACCGGGCGCGGCACCGCGGGCAGCACCGGGATGAGCTGGGTGTCGTCGGGCCCGGGCACCCACCGCGAGGCGCGCCGCGGCGGCGGCACCGGCGGCAGGTCGCGGACGCGGGGCGCCGGCGGCGGGACCGGCGGCAGCGGCCGCCCGCCGGGCGGGGCCTGGGGGTACGGCGGCGGGGGGAGCGGCAGGGCCGGCGGGGTCCCCGGACCTCCGACCGGTGACGGCGCCCGGCGGGTGCGCTCGGCGGGGGGCGGCTCCCGCCGCGCGCCGTCGCCCGACGCCGGGGCGCGCTCGGTGGCGGGCCGGCGCGGCGCGGCGGGGGGCGGCGGCACGGGGGGCAGCGGGCGGCGCTGCTGCTCCCCCACTCGTCGGTCGCTCACACGGGGCTCCGCGTGGGCGGCAGCGGAACGGCCGCGCCCTCGGGCGCCGAGCCGCCGGGCAGGTCGCCGTCCTCGTCGCCGGGGGTGCTGCTGCGACGGCGCAGCAGGTAGCGCACCAGCCGGCGCAGGAAGAGCAGCCCGAGCAGCACCGCCGCGCCGATGGTGACGACGACCGAGATCGACCCGTACGCGGTGCTCTGCACCTGCAGCTGCACCGGGTCGCCCAGCGGTGCGCCGTCCGGGGTGGTGAGCGTGGCCGCGACGCCGAAGCGACCGGACTGGCGCACCTGGGCCGGCACCTGCAGCGTCGTCCGCTGCTCGGGGCCGAGCACCTGGTCGCCGAGGTCGCCCACCGAGAGCGCGTTGCCGCGGGTCTGCACCCGCAGCTGGACGTGCAGGGCGAAGGGCAGGTCGTTGCTGACGGTGAGCACCAGCGGGGCGTCGCTGGAGGCGAGGCTGTAGGTGCCGTCGGCCGGGGAGAGCAGGGTGACCCGCTCGGTCAGCCGGTCCATCGTCGTCCGCAGGTCCCCGGCGGCCGTGGCGAAGCCGGCGGGGTCGTCCCGCCACGCGGCCGAGGTGGTGCGGGCGGTCGCCGCGTCCCAGCGCGCCAGCGCCACGTCCGGGTCGCCGGCGACGGCGCTGGCCAGCTGGTCGCGGATCGAGACCGCGGCGGCGACGTCGGCCAGCCCGGCGGCCTCCAGGCCGCCCGGGTCCGCGGGGGTCACCAGCTCGCCGGTGTCGGTGGTGGGGCCGTCGCCGAGCTCGGCCACGGTGGCCGGCCGCAGCCAGGGGAACTGCGCGGAGGCGGCCATCATGGCGCTCACGCCGGAGGGATCGGCGTCGACCTCGCGCGGTGGGGCCACCAGCACGCTCTGCTGCGCGGTCGCGCCGCGGGGCTGCAGGCCGAGCAGCGCGAGCTCGGCGATCGAGCGCTGCTCGGCGGCGCGGCTGCCCCCGGGGGCCCGCGCCGCGCTCCCGGCGAGGTCGCCGAGCGCGGGGTCGGCGACCAGGGCCGGGACCTCGCCGTCCTCGGTGGGCACCGTCGTCCGGGCCGCGGCCGGGCCCTCGAGGCCGAGTGCGGCCACGCCGTCGGTGAGCCCCCCGGGGGCGAGCACGACCTCCTCGACGCCGCCGTTCCGCAGCACGCCGAGCGTCTCCGGGCGCAGCGCGCCGCCCACCGCCCAGGCCAGGTCGGTGCGCGCGTCGACCCCCAGGACCTCGCGCAGGATGTCCGCGCCGGCGGTGCCGTCGGCCTGGACCTCGGCCGGTGCGCCGGTCGGGGGCGCGGCGGGGGCGTCGGGGTCGTCCTGCGCCGTCCCCGCCGCGCTGCCCGGCAGGCTGCGGGTCACCACCGGGGACAGGCCCGCCCCGGTCAGGGAGTCGGCGTCGACGTCGCCGTAGGGCAGCGCGACCACCGGGTGGTCGGCGGCGACGGCGCGCAGCCGCTGCAGCCAGGCGGCCGCCTCGTCGCTGCCCGACCCGGCGTCCTCGTCCCCCGCGACGGCGTAGGGGCCGTCGGCCATGACCTGCAGCTCCTCGACCAGCGCCGGGTCGACGGCCAGGGTCACCGGGACCACCGGCGCCGGCTCGCCGCCCCCGGGCGCGATGGTCTGGGGCAGGCGTTCCACCGTGGCCAGCGCGCGGTCCAGCCGGCCACCGGCCGCGACCTCGGCGGTCAGCCCGTCGTCGACGAACGCGCCGGAGGCGTCGCGGTGGGTGCGCTCGACCAGCGGCCACAGCCAGGCGACGCTGGTCGGCGTCGTCGGCAGCACCGACGGCTGCACCAGGTAGGTGGTCAGCTCGCCGACCCGGCGGCGCTCCCCGTCGGCACCGGCGCCGTTGAGGTTGAGCAGCACCGGGTAGACGCCGTCGCGGTCGATCGCCAGCGCGTCGGTGGTCGTGGTGAGGGTGAAGGAGACCGTGGCGCCCGGGCGCAGCTCGCCCGCGACGTCCTGGAACGGTGTGGCGACGGCGGCCGTCAGGTCGGGGTCGCCGTCGACGGCCTGCAGCTCGGCGCGGGAGTCCAGCAGCTCACCGCGCTGCAGCCGCACGTCGATGTCGGTGAGCGTCTCGCTGCCGGTGTTGGTCAGCTCGCCCTCGACGGTGACCGTCGCGCCCGGCAGCAGCGTGCGCGGGTCCAGGCGGGTGAGCCGGACGCTGACCGGGTGCTCATCAGCTGCCGCCTCGGGGACGGCGGGGTCCCCAGGAGCGGCCGCTGCGACCGGGGTGAGCGCGACGAGCGGGGCGCTGAGCAGCCCGGCCAGCGCGACGGCGACCGTCGTCCCCCGGATCGGGCGACCGCGGCGCCGCACGGCGGACCGGCCGGCGACCGACCGCCGCCTCACGACAGCTCCTCGCCGGCGCTCCTCGCCACGGGGCCGCCTGCTGTGTCTGCCGGTGAGCTCGGCAGCTCGCTCACGCGCTGTCGGCGAGGAGCGCGGGCGCCCGCTCGACCAACGCCCGCTCGTCGGCGTAGGCGAGCCGGGCGCCGAGCTCGTCGAGGGGCACCCAGGCGACCTCGGTCACCTCGATGTCGGCGTCGGACAGGGCTCCCCCGATGGCGCGGAGCAGGAAGTGGTGCACGGTCTTGTGCACCCGGCGGCCGTCGGCGACGAACCAGAAGTCGATGATGCCCAGCGGGGCGACGACCTCGCCGATGATCCCGGTCTCCTCGGCGACCTCCCGGACGGCGGTGTCCTCCGGGGTCTCGCCCTCCTCGATGTGGCCCTTGGGCAGCGACCAGAGCAGCCGGCCGCGGCGGTCGGTGCGGCCGATGAGGGCGGCGCGCGGCCCCGTGATGGGGTCGTCAGCGACCACCAGGCCCCCGGCGGAGGTCTCGTCGACCCGCCGCAACCGGCGGCCCGGGCGCCCTCGCCCGCCCGTCCCAGCCATGCCAGGAGGGTAGCGCGCGGCGCGGCACTACCCTGGATCGTCGTGTCCGGTGAGCCTCCCCGTCCGACGACAGCCGCCGCCTCCGTGCCGCCCGCCGTCCAGGAGGCCGTGCGTGAGCTCGTCGACCTCTCCCCGGTCCTGACCAGGCTGGGGCAGCGCTTCACCGACGCCAGCTTCGAGGTGCACCTCGTCGGCGGGTCCGTCCGCGACGCGCTGCTCGCCGCGGGGTCGGATGGGCCGCGTGTGCCCGGGGACCTCGACGTCACCACCGACGCCCGGCCCGAGCAGGTGCTGCGGCTGCTCCGCGGGTTCGCCAGTTCCACGTGGAACACCGGCATCGCCTTCGGCACGGTGGGTGCCGAGGTGGACGGCGTCCGGCTGGAGATCACCACCTTCCGCGCCGACCGCTACGACCGGGAGTCGCGCAACCCCGAGGTGGCGTGGGGCGACTCGCTCGTCGACGACCTCGCCCGGCGCGACTTCACGGTCAACGCGATGGCGGTCTCCCTGGGGCCGGACCGCACGGTCACCGACCCGTTCGGCGGGCTGGGCGACCTGCTGGCCGGCCGGTTGCGGACGCCGGGCGCGGCCACCGAGTCGTTCCTGGACGACCCGCTGCGGATGCTGCGCGCGGTCCGCTTCGTCGCCCAGCTGGGCCTGACGCCGGTCGACGAGGTGGTCGAGGCCATGACCGCGCTGGCTCCCGAGCTGGCCCGGATCACCCCCGAGCGGGTCCAGGTGGAGCTGTCGAAGACGCTGCTGCAGGACTCGCCGCGGGCGGCGCTGGAGCTGTTCGTGGGCACCGGGCTGGCCGAGTTCGTCCTGCCCGAGCTCTCGGCGCTGCGCATGGAGATCGACGAGCACCACCAGCACAAGGACGTCTACACCCACTCGCTGACGGTGCTGGACCGGGCGATCGCGCTGGAGAAGGCGGATCCGCAGGCCGGGTCGCCGGACCTGGTGCTGCGGCTGGCCGCGCTGCTGCACGACATCGGCAAGCCGGCCACCCGCCGGCACGAGCCGCGCGGCCGGGTCTCCTTCCACCACCACGAGGTCGTCGGCGCGAAGCTCGTCCGCAAGCGGCTGCAGGCGCTGCGGTACTCCAAGGAGGTCGTGGAGGCGGTCGCCCGGCTGACCTTCCTGCACCTGCGCTTCCACGGCTACGGCCGCGGCGAGTGGACCGACTCCGCCGTCCGCCGGTACGTCACCGACGCCGGCGACCTGCTGCCCCGGCTGCACAAGCTGGTGCGCTCGGACTGCACGACCCGCAACAGGCGGCGGGCCGCGGCGCTGTCGGCCACCTACGACTCCCTGGAGCGGCGGATCGCCGAGCTGTCGGCGGCCGAGGACCTCGCGCGGGTGCGCCCGGACCTCGACGGCAACGCGATCATGGCGATCCTCGGCATCCCGCCCGGCCGCGAGGTCGGCGAGGCCTGGACGTACCTCAAGGACCTGCGGCTCGAGCGCGGCCCGCTGGACCCCGACGAGGCCGAGGCCGAGCTGCGTGCCTGGTGGGCCGCCCGCAACGGCTGATCCGCTACAGCCGGAGCCTCCGGCTGCCGACAGGAGGAACGTGCACGAACAGGGACCCGGCGCCCCGGAGCCGGGCCTGCCCACCTCCCCGACCGGCCGCACGCCGCAGTGGGTGGTGGACGAGGCGCTCGGCCTGCCGGTCGCGGCCGTCCCGTGGCGCGCTCCCGAGCCGCCCCGACGCCGACGGCGGCGCGGGCGCCTGCGGAGCCTCCTCGCCGTCCCGCTGGTCGTCGGCGGCGCCCTCGGGGCCGCGGTGTTCACCGGCACGGTGCCCTGGCCCGGGGAGTCCTCGGCCGCCGTCGGGGCGCCGTCCGACCCGGGGCCGGACCTCAGCGTCCCGACGACCGCGGCGGCACCGGCCGACCGCCCCACCCCGGGTGCCGGCGCCCGCCCGGACCCGTGGGGTCAGGCCCCGCCGACGCCCGCGGCGGGTGGCGCCCACGCGTTCGCGCTCACCCAGGCCGACGGCACCACGCCGGTGGCCTACGACCCGTGCCGGGTCGTCCACTACGCCATCCGGCCCCACGGCTCCCCCGAGGGCGGCGAGGAGCTGGTGCACGCGGCGGTCGCCCGGGTCAGCCGGGTGACCGGGCTGGTCTTCGTGTACGACGGCCCGACCGACGAGGCGCCGAGCCCCGAGCGGGCGGCGTTCCAGCCCGCCCGCTACGGGGACCGCTGGGCACCGGTCCTCGTCGCCTGGCAGACCGAGGGGGAGAACCCCGCGCTGGCCGGCGACACCGTCGGCGAGGCGGGCAGCCTGGCGGTGTCGCTCGGGGACGGGCCGCGGGTCTACGTCACCGGCACCGTCTCCCTCGACGCCGGCCAGTTCCCCGAGATCACGGCGAACAGCCCCGCGACGGCCTCGGGGGTCGTGCTGCACGAGCTGGCCCACCTCGTCGGCCTGGACCACGTGGACGACGACTCGCAGCTGCTCTACCCGGAGACCGTGCCGGGTGTCACCGACTACGCCGCCGGGGACCTCACGGGCCTGTCCCGCCTCGGCCAGGGGCCCTGCGTCCCGGAGCTCTGACGGCCGCGGCCGGTCAGCGCGCCAGCGGGGAGCGGGCGGCGTACAGGGCGGTGAGCACGTAGGCCGCGCCGACGGCGACCACGGCGGGCGGGGAGACGCCGTCCGCCGGCAGCAGGTACGCCGCCACGAGCAGGGCGAGGACGTAGCTGACGTTGACGAGCATGTCGTAGACCGAGAACACCCGGCCGCGGACGTCGTCGTCCACCACCCGCTGCAGCGTGGCGTCCACGCAGATCTTCACCCCCTGCCCGAGGAAGCCGAGCACCGCGCCGGCCAGCACCACGGTCACCGGCAGGAAGGGCAGGCCCAGCGCCGTCAGGAGGACGCCCCCGAGCGCCAGCAGCAGGGTCACCCACCGCGCCGTCCCGAGACGGCGTACCGCCCCGGGTGTCGCCACGGCCGCCAGCAGCGTGCCGACCGCGCCCGCGGCGACCGCCGCCCCCACGCCGAGCAGGCCCGCGCCGGGCGGTGCGGTGGCGCGGGAGAACAGCACCGTCGCCAGGGTCAGCACCCCGAAGCAGAGCCGGTGCACCGTGATGAGGACCAGCGCGGTCCCCGCCGGGGGGCGGGCCCGCACGTGCCGCACGCCGGCCACGAGGCCGGCGACCACCTGGCGGGCGGACGACGTCGTCGCGCTCCCGTCCGGCCCGAGCGCCCCCGGCGGGAAGCCCGCGGCGAGCGCCGCGGCGAGCAGGTAGGGGCCGGCCGCGCCGAGGGTCAGCAGCGCGTACCCGGCGTCCCCCGCGATGCCGGCGGCCTGCTGCACCGCGACCGCCGCCGCTCCACCCACCACCGTGGCCACCGCGCCGGACGTCGTCGACAGCGCGTTGGCCGGCACCAGGTCGCGGGTGGTGTGCGGCAGCGCCGCCGACAGCGCCGACAGCACGAAGCGGGCGACCGAGAACAGCACCAGCCCGGCGAGCAGCAACGGCAGGCCGCCCGACCCGCCGGCCACGAGCAGCGCCAGGACGCCGACCAGCCCGGTCCGCAGCAGGTCGGCGTGCACCAGCACCTGCCGACGGCGCCACCGGTCCAACCAGACGCCGGCGAAGGGGCCCACCAGCGAGTACGGCAGCAGCAGGACGGCGAACCCCGCGGCGACCGCCACCGGGTCGGCGGCCCGCTGCGGGTTGAACAGCACCGTTCCGGCGAGGGCGGCCTGCAGCACGCCGTCCCCGAACTGGGCCGAGAGCCGGGTGGCCAGCAGCCGGCGGAAGTCGCGGCGGGACAGCAGCGAGCGCACGGTCGTCCCCGCTTGCCGCACCCGGTCACCCTACGGTGGCCACCCCTCGGCAGAGGGTGGATGACGGGCCGCGCGGGCACCCGTTGCGGGCGCGGCCACTCCCGCCGGACTGCCCGTGGGTGGGGCACACTGGGACCGATGACTCTCCCGTCCTCGCCCGATCCCGAGTCGGGGCCGCCGGCCCGGCCCGCGACGGGCAGACGCCGTCCGGACGCGGTCCCCGCGCTCTCGACGGGGACCCTGGACGACGTCCGGCCCGGGTCGCTGCTGGTGGCCATGCCGAGCCTGACCGACCCCACTTTCGCGGGCACGGTCGTCTACGTGCTCGACCACAACGACAGCGGCACGCTGGGCGTGGTGCTGGGCCGGCCGAGCCAGGTGGAGATCCGCGACGTGCTGCCGGGCTGGTGCGACCTCGCCGTCGACCCCGGCGTGTTCCACGTGGGTGGCCCGTGCGAGACCGACACCGCGCTGTGCCTGGCGGTCTGCCGCACCCCCGGTGAGGACTGCGGCCTGCGGCAGGTCGCCGATGACGTCCACCTGGTCGACCTGGACGCCGACCCCGACGAGCTGGTCGGCCGGGTGCGGGGCCTGAGGGTGTTCGCCGGCTACGCGGGCTGGTCGCCGGGCCAGCTGGCCCTGGAGGTCGCCGAAGGGGCCTGGGCCTGCGTGCCGGGCCGCCCGGACGACGTGATCAGCGAGCTGGCCGGCCCGGAGCTGTGGCGCCGGGTGATGGGACGCCAGACCGGGCGCCTGGCGGTGCTGTCGACGGCGCCCGCCGACCCGACCGTGAACTGATCCGCGCGTCAACGGGTGCGCGGACGCCCGGCATCTGATAGGAACGTCGTCGGAGGGGGCGGTCTGGGGAAGAGGCCGCCCCCTCCCCCATGTCCGGCCCACTGAGGTGCTGGAACGGCCCCGTCCAGAGGCTCACCGCGAGCTTGCGAGCGGTGAGGAGGACGGGGTCCTTCCACTACAGGCCGACGGCCGCCACGACCTCCGGGTGCGCCGCGCCGTCCACGGACTCCCCCTCGCCCGGCAGCGTGATCTCCCGCGGGCCGTGGTCCGACAGCGTCACGGTCACCTCGAACTCCTCGCCCGGCAACGGGGTGCGGTACTGCACCAGCAGGTCGGTGGAGCGGTCGACCGCGACCGACCAGCCGGCGTCCGAGGCGTAGAGCTGGGTCAGCTCGCCGTCGATCGAGCGATCGCCCTCCCAGGTGTAGCCCGCGCCGCGGAAGTCGCCGGCGTCGTCCGGCTCCTCGGCGGAGAGGTTGAGCACCACCTGGGTGAGCACGTCGACCAGCGGTGCCTGCTCCCCCAGCGTCACGGGACGGCGCACGTAGGAGGCCTCCGGCAGCCCCTCGGCGCCCAGCGCGGCGGCCAGGCCGGGCACCTCGCCGAACCACAGCTCCTCGTCGGTGAAGAAGAGGGTCCGGGTGTCGTCGGCGCGGCCGTCGCCGTAGGACGTGACCGCCTGCGCGCGCCCGGCACCGCCGGCGAGGTCCACCTCCCCGGTGAGGGTGAGCACGGTGTCCTCGCCGTACGGGGCGGTGACCACGAAGTCCGCGCCGCCCCGGTCGTGGTTCTCGGCCAGCAGCCCGGCGAGGACGCCGGCCTCCTCCTCGGTGACCGGCGAGCCCTCCGCCCGGTCGTCCCCGCCGGCGCAGCCGGCCAGCAGCGCCACCGTCAGCCCCAGCGCCGGGAGCAGCGGACGGCGGCGCGGGGGCATGCGGTCAGCGTAGGCATCCGGGCAGGTCACCGACGGCGTCCCACGCGGGGCCCCGGACACGCGGCAGGGCCCGCGATCGGCACGGATCGCGGGCCCAGCCGGCCCCGTCCAGAGGCTCGCCCCGAGCGTGCGAGGGGTGCGGAGGACGGGTGGAAGGACCACCCTGCCCCCTCCGCTCGCAGGCTCGCAGCGGGACCCTGCAGGGCGGCCGTCAGCGGTCGACGTCACCCCGGATGAACGCCTCGACGGCGTCACGGGCCTCGCTGTCGCTGTACTGCACCGGCGGGCTCTTCATGAAGTAGGACGACGCGGAGAGGATCGGGCCGCCGATCCCGCGGTCCTTGGCGATCTTCGCGGCGCGGACGGCGTCGATGATGATGCCGGCCGAGTTCGGGGAGTCCCAGACCTCGAGCTTGTACTCCAGGTTCAGCGGGACGTCGCCGAACGCGCGGCCCTCGAGGCGCACGTAGGCCCACTTGCGGTCCGACAGCCACGGCACGTGGTCCGACGGGCCGATGTGCACGTTGTCGGTGCCCATGTCCCGGTCGACCTGGCTGGTGACGGCCTGGGTCTTGGAGATCTTCTTGGACTCCAGGCGCTCGCGCTCGAGCATGTTCTTGAAGTCCATGTTGCCGCCGACGTTGAGCTGCATGGTGCGGTCGAGCTGCACGCCGCGGTCCTCGAAGAGCTTGGCCAGCACGCGGTGGGTGATGGTGGCGCCCACCTGCGACTTGATGTCGTCGCCGACGATCGGCACCCCGGCCGCGGTGAACTTGTCGGCCCATTCCTGGGTGCCGGCGATGAACACCGGCAGCGCGTTGACGAAGGCCACGCCGGCGTCCAGGGCGCACTGGGCGTAGAACTCGGCGGCCTGCTGCGACCCGACGGGCAGGTAGCAGACCAGCACGTCGGCGCCGGACTCGCGCAGCGCCGCGACGACGTCCACCGGCTCCTCGTCGGACTCCTCGATCGTCGCCCGGTAGTACTTGCCGAGGCCGTCGAGGGTGGTGCCGCGCTGCACGGTCACGCCCAGCGGCGGGACGTCGCAGATCGTGATGGTGTTGTTCTCGCTGGCGACGATGGCCTCGGAGAGGTCGCGGCCGACCTTCTTGGCGTCGACGTCGAACGCCGCGACGAACTCCACGTCGGCGACGTGGTACTCGCCGAAGCGGACGTGCATCAGGCCCGGCACCGGCGTCGTCTCGTCGGCGTCGCGGTAGTAGTGGACACCCTGCACGAGCGAGGCGGCGCAGTTGCCGACACCGACGATGGCGACCTTGACGGATCCCATGGGTTCTCCTTCTTCTTCGCAGACCGGATGCGGTCGGTGGACACGGACCGCGGACGGTCCAGCTGGGGGGCGGCGGGCGCGGAGCTCTCCCACCGGGGATGTCGGGGACGGACCGCTCAGGGCTGCGGCGGCGTCTCGTAAGGAGGTGCCGGGGGGTTCCCGGGGTCGGCGCCGTCGGCTCGGCGCCGCTGGCCCTCGTCCAGCTCGCGGTCGATGAGTTCGGCCAGCCAGCGGACCTCGCGGTCGACCGAGTCCAGACCGTGGCGCTGCAGCTCGAGGGTGTAGCGGTCCAGCCGCTCGCGGGTCCGGCTCAGCGAGGCCCGCAGGCCCTCCCGCTGCCGCTCGACGGTGCGGCGGCGGCCCTCGAGGACCCGCAGCCGCACGTCGGCGGCGGTGTGCCGGAAGAATGCCAGGCGGACGCCGAAGAGCCCGCCGTCGTCGTACGCCTCCGGACCGGCCTGGCTCACCAGCTCGTGGAAGCGCTCCTTGCCCTCGGCGGTGATCGTGTAGACCACCTTCCCCCGCCGGCCGGTCAGCGGTGGTGCGTCCGCCGGCAGGAGGGCGCGCCGGTCCGGCTCGTCGGTGGTGACGTAGCCGGCCGCGTGCAACCGCTTGAGCGCGGGGTACAGCGACCCGTAGGAGATGCTGCGCAGACCGCCGAGGACCTGGGCCAGCTGTTTGCGCAGCTCGTAGCCGTGCATCGGCGACTGGTGCAGCAGGCCGAGGATGGCGAACTCGAGCACATCGCCTCCCTCGCCGCTCCTGCGGATCGATGTATCGGAACGATACAGTAAGGACCCCCTCGCCCCCACCGCTCGCAAGCCCGCGGCGGGACCCTGCACGGGTGCCGGGGCCCTTCCTGCAGCGGGGCCGTTCCATCCGGTCACCAGGCTCGGCGCGAGCTCCTGGACGGAGGCCGGAGGACGGTGTCGATGTCGGCGGGGGCCTGCCGGTGTCCCCGCCGGTGCGTACATTGGCGCCGTGCCCGGACGTCGATCCGTCGTGGACTACTCGCTGCAGCGGCGAGCCGTCCTCGCCGACGTGTACGCCGGCCGCACGGGTCTGTTCGAGGTCTGCGACGCCAGTCCGTACCTCACCCGAGCGGCGAAGTACCACGGCGAGGCGACCGACGTCGTGTGCCCGGTCTGCCGCAAGGTGGAGCTCACGCTGGTGAGCTACGTCTACGGTGAACACCTCGGCCCCACGGCCGGCCAGGCGAAGACGCAGGCCGAGCTCGCCCGGATGGACGGGGCCCAGGAGGAGTTCTCCGTCTACGCCGTCCAGGTGTGCCGCGGTTGCGGGTGGAACCACCTGGACTGCTCGTACGTCCTCGGGGCCGAGCCGGACCCGGGTCGCCAGCCGCGGCGCACGCGTCGGCGGGCGGCCACCGAGTAGTAGTACGCGTCACACGGGGAACACGGGGTGCCCCGCGTGGTCGTTGATACACCTGGGCGTCGCTGCGCCGCGGGTCGTCCTCGCTCGCGCAGCAGAAGACGCCACCCTGGGTGCTGGACGCGTCACGTCCTGTGCGCCCACCGAGACCCTAACCAGAGAGGGGCCCTGCGTGCCTCCCCACGACGAGACCTCACCGGTCGGGCCGCGCAGCGGCTCGGTCCGCCGTCCGCCGTCCGGCCGCACCGCCGGTGGCGGCGGCGGAGGCGGGCGTCCGCCCGCAGGACGCGGTGGCCGCCCACCGGCCGGCCGCGGGGCCCGGACGACGGCGTCCCGCTCCGGCCCGGCCGCGAAGGGCGCCCGACCCTCCGGCACGGCCGTGCGCACCAGGAAGCAGCGCCGCAGTCGCCGGCTGAAGGCCCTCGGCGCCGCGTTCGCGGGCATGCTCGTGCTGCTCGGCGTCTTCGTGGGCGTCGTCTACGCGACGACCGAGGTGCCCGACCCGAGCTCGGTGCAGAACGCGCAGACGACGGTCGTGTACTACGCCGACGGCACCACCGAGATGGCGCGGCTGGGCGTGGACGGCGGCAACCGCACCAACGTCGACCTGACCGAGGTCTCGGAGCCGGCGCGCGAGGCGATCCTCGCCGCGGAGAACCGCAGCTTCTACTCCGACCCGGGGATCTCCTTCACCGGCATCGTGCGCGCCGCATGGAACAACCTCACCGGCGGCTCGACGCAGGGTGGTTCGACCATCACGCAGCAGTACGTGAAGAACGCCTTCCTGACCTCGGAGCAGACGTTCAGCCGGAAGTTCCAGGAGCTCTTCCTCGCCGTCAAGCTCGACAACGAGTACGCGAAGGACGACATCCTCGAGAACTACCTCAACACCATCTACTTCGGCCGCGGTGCCTACGGCATCGAGTCCGCCGCCAACACCTACTTCGGTGTGCCGGCCAGCCAGCTGACCGCCCAGCAGGGCGCGTTGCTCGCCGTCCTGGTCCGCAGCCCCTCCACCTACGACCCCGAGTCCAACCCCGAGGGCTCGATGGACCGCTGGGGCCTGGTACTCGACGCGATGGTCGACGAGGGCTGGCTGACCGAGCAGGAGCGGCAGGCCTCGGTCTTCCCGCCGGTGCTGCCGCGGACCGGCTCCAACCTGGGCATCCCCGACGGTCCGGAGGGCCTGGTCGTCCAGCGCGCCATCGCCGAGCTGGAGGCCAAGGGCTACGACGAGCAGCAGATCCGGGCCGGCGGCCTGCGGATCACCACCACGGTCGACGAGCGCTACCAGGACGCCGCCATCTCCGCCGTCGACGACGTGATGGACGGCCAGCCGGAGAACCTGCGCGAGGCGCTGGTGTCCATCGACCCGAACACCGGTGCCGTGCGGGCCTACTACGGCGGTCCGATCGGCGCCGGCGACGGCGCCGTGGACTACGCGCAGGCGCTGCGCCAGCCCGGCTCGTCGGTCAAGCCCTACGTGCTGGCCACCGCGCTGGAGGACGGCATCAGCGTCAACGCCCGGCGCGACGGCTCCTCGCCGCAGGAGTTCCCGGACCGCCCGGGCCTGCCGGTCCGCAACTCCGGCGGCGCCTCGTGCGGCTCCTGCACGCTCATGGAGGCGCTGACCCGCTCGCTGAACACCACCTACTACGGGCTGGCCTACGAGGTCGGCCCGGAGCGGGTGCGGCAGAACATCCTCGAGGCCACCGGGCTGCCGGAGGCCTGGCCGGACGAGCCGGCCTACGGGGTGCTCGCCGGCAGCAACACGCTGGCCGACCCGCAGACCGGCGGGACCGGCGCCTCGATCGGCATCGGCCAGTACGAGATGCGCCCGATCGACCAGGCGCACGGCTTCGCCACCCTGGCCACCGGCGTCGAGCACGACCCGTACTTCGTCGCCCGCGTGACCGACAGCGAGGGCGCGGTCCTGCTCGACTACAACGGCGACGCCGGCGACCAGGTCTTCGAGGCGAACGTCGTCAACGACGTCACCTACGCGATGACCGACGTCGCCGCCCACTCGCGGCGCTCGCTCGACGGTGGCCGCGAGGTGGCCAGCAAGACCGGCACACAGGGCCAGGGCGAGGACAACTCCGACGCCTGGATGGTGGGCTTCACGCCGTCGATCTCCACCGCGGTGTGGATGGGCAACGACTCGCCGGCCCAGCCGATCGAGGACGTCAACGGCCGGATCATCTACGGCGCGGGGCTGCCGGGCGCCATCTGGCAGGAGTTCATGGACGACGTGCTGGACGGGACGCCGGAGGAGGACCTGCCCGACCGCGCGCTGATCCGCGGCGACACCGGCAACGGCGTGCCCGCGCCGCAGACGGAGACGCGGAGCCAGGCGCCGACCCAGGTCACGACCGAGCCGACGGAGCAGGCCGAGCCCACCCCGTCGACCCCGGTTACGCCGACCACCCCGTCGACTCCGGTCACCCCGACCTCGCCCACACCGGTCACTCCCCCTGGCAACGGGAACAGCCAGAACCCCAACGGAAACACCGGTGGGATCGACGACGGGCAGGACGACCCCACGGACGTCGTCCCGGGCAACACCCCCGCCCAGCCCCCGAACGGCAACGGCACCGCCACCGGCAACGGCGCCGACGGTCAGCAGCGGGGCGGCTGACCCCGGCGGGCAGACTGACCCGCATGAGCACGATCCCCACGGCCCCGTCCGCACCAGCGGACGGGGCGGGTGGGACGAGCGGCATGGCGTCCCCGGCCCCGGACGGCCGCCTCGACCGCGTCGTCCCCAGCTGGACCGACCCGGTCGTGGCGCAGGCCAGCGAGGCGGTGGGCGGACCCTGGGGCCGGCACGCGGTCGTCGGCCAGGCGTCGTTCTGGACCCCGCTGCGGGTCTGCCTGCTGTTCGCCTCGACCGTGCTGGCGTTCGCCTGGCTCAAGCAGGCACCCTGCGCCGACGGCAACTGGACCGGATCGCTGCAGTACACCCACCTCTGCTACTCCGACCCCGTCCCGCTCTTCGGCCTCTACCGGCAGGGCGAGGGGGCGCTGCCCTACTTCGACGCGCGGGTGGAGTACCCGGTCCTCACCGGCGCGGTCATGGCGCTCGCCGCGCTGCTCTCGGGCTGGTACGACCGGCTGGCCGCCACGGTCGGCGTCCTCCCGGCGGTCCCACCGGTGGAGAGCTACACCGTCGTCACGGCGCTGCTGATGTCGCTGTGCGCGCTGGTGGTGGTGCGCGCCGTCCTGCCGCTGACCGGCCGGCGGCCGTGGGACACCGCGATGGTGGCGCTGTCACCGGTGCTGCTGGTCTACGCCTTCAACAACTGGGACCTGCTGGCCGTCGCCCTCGCCACCCTCGGGATGTGGGCGTGGGCCCGGCAGCGGCCGGTGCTCGCCGGAGCGCTGCTCGGGCTCGGCGTGGCCGCCAAGCTCTACCCCGTCCTCGTGCTGGGCGCGCTGTTCCTGCTGTGCCTGCGGGCCGGTCTGCTGCGGACCTGGCTGCGGACGGCGCTGGCGGCGGCCGGGGCCTGGCTGGCGGTCGACCTGCCGGTGGCCCTCCTGGCGCCGGAGAACTGGGGCTGGTTCTTCTCCTTCAGCCGGCAGCGCCCGGCCAACCCCGAGTCGATCTGGAACATCCTGCTCACGGTCACCGACAACCGGGTGCTCGACGGGCCGCTCGCCGAGGGCGAGACCCCCTCGGTGCTCAACGCGGTGGTGACCGTGCTGCTGCTCGCGCTCGCCGCCTGGGTCGCCTGGCTGGTGCTCACCGCCCCGGTGCGGCCGCGGGTGGCCCAGGTGGCCTTCCTGCTGGTCGCCGGCTTCCTGCTGCTCAACAAGGTCTACAGCCCGCAGTACGCGCTGTGGCTGCTGCCCCTGGCGGTTCTCGCCCGGCCGCGGTGGCGCTCGCTGCTGGTCTGGCAGGTCAGCGAGGCCCTGGTGTGGGTGCTGACGATGCTGTACTACCTGGGCACCGAGAACCGCGGTGTCGAGGTGGAGTGGTTCTTCACCGCCGTCCTGGTCCGCGACGCCGTCCTGGTGGCGCTCGTGGTGCTCGTCGCCCGCGAGGTGCGGCGGCCGGACGACGACGTCGTCCGCACCAGCTGGCCCGGCGTCGACGACCCCGCCGGCGGTGTGCTCGACGGAGCCCCGGACGTGGTGACCCTCGGTGGTCGGGAACGGGCCCTGTCGCGACGGGTGGGGCCCGCAGCGTCCCCGGGGAGCGACGGGTAGGGCTCAGCCCGGCCCGGGGACGGTTGACGGCCGCGGTGCCGTCCGGAGGACGACGGTGTCACTGCTCCACGTGGAACACGGGCCCGGTCACCCCAGGGCACCCCGGAGCAGGGTGATCTCCTCGGCGTGGCCGGCCGCGTCACCCGGGGTCTCCAGGACGACGGGGCAGTCCGCCGCCCGGGCCACCTGCACCAGCAGCTCGGTCGGGATCTCGCCCTCGGTCAGCGGGGCGTGCCGGTCGCGGCTGGAGCCCTGCGGGTCGCGGCTGTTGTTCAGGTGCACCAGGTCGACGCGGCCGGTGACCGCCCGGACGTCGTCCACCGCGGTCGCCAGGTCCCACCCGGCGGCCCACGCGTGGCAGGTGTCGAGCACGAAGCCGGCCCCGAACTCGCCGATGGCGTCCCACAGCCGGGCGAGGGCGTCGAGGTCGCGGGCCATGGCGTTGCCGCCGCCGGCGGTGTTCTCGATGAGCAGCGGGACGGGGAAGCCGCCCTCCTCGGCCTGCCGGGAGAAGGTCTTGCGCCAGTTGTCGACGCCGGCGGCCGGGTCGTCGGTCCCGAGCACGTGACCGCCGTGCACGACCATGCCGCGGGCGCCGATGGCCGCGGCGACCTGGGCGTGCTGGCCGAGCGTCTTGCGGCTGGGAATGCGGATGCGGTTGTTCGTCGACGCCACGTTGAGGACATAGGGCGCGTGCACGACGAGGAACAGGTCCCCGGCGCGGTCACCCGAGAGGGCGGACTGCTGGTCGGCGGACAGCCGCGGTGCCTTCCACCCCTGCGGGTCGCCCAGGAAGACCTGCACGCCGTCGGCGTCCATCTCCGCGGCCCGGGCCAGCGGGCCGCCGTGCTCCATCCCACCGTCCTGGGTCAGTCCTGGGCCGACGTGTACGCCGATCGGGTGAGCTGCCACGCGCCCGACCCTAGAAGGACCGCCTGCCCCCCGTCGCTCGCACGCTCGCGCCAGGCCCCGTCCAGAGGCTCGCCGCCGGCCCTGACGGCCCCCTTGCAGGGTCCCGCCGCGAGCCTGCGAGTGGCGGGGGGCAAGGGGGTCCTTCAAGAGGAGGACGGGGTCCTCCTGCCTGCAGGCGGTCGGCGGGCCGGTCGGCGCTGGTACGCTCGTCGGAGCGCGTTCCACCGGTGGCTGTCACCGGGTGGGGCGCGCGACGCGTGTACGACCCTCCTGCTGCAGACCGACTGCAGCCGCCCAGACCAGAGGAGGTGGGGTTCTCCGTGCGTCACTACGAACTGATGGTCATCCTCGACCCCGACCTGGAGGAGCGCACGATCGCTCCCTCCCTCGACCGGTTCCTCACCGTCGTCACCAACTCCGGTGGCACCGTGAAGACCGAGATCTGGGGCCGCCGCCGGCTGGCCTACGAGATCAAGAAGCAGGTCGAGGGCATCTACGCCATCGTCGACATCGAGGCCACGCCCGCCGCGGTGGCCGAGCTCGACCGGCAGCTGAACCTCAACGAGTCGGTCCTGCGCACGAAGCTGATGCGGCCCGAGGTCCACTGACCATGGCCGGCGAGACCGTCATCACCGTCATCGGCAACCTGACGTCGGACCCGGAGCTGCGCTTCACGCCCTCCGGTGCCGCGGTCGCCAACTTCACCGTGGCCTCGACGCCGCGGACCTTCGACCGTCAGTCGCAGGAGTGGAAGGACGGCGAGGCGCTCTTCCTGCGCTGCAACGTCTGGCGGCAGGCGGCGGAGAACGTCGCCGAGTCGCTGACCCGCGGATCGCGGGTGATCGTCTCCGGCCGGCTCAAGCAGCGGTCGTTCGAGACCAAGGAAGGCGAGAAGCGCACCGTCGTCGAGCTCGAGGTCGACGAGATCGGCCCCTCGCTCCGCTACGCCACCGCGAAGGTCACCAAGGCCTCGCGCGGTGAGGGTGGCGGTGGCTTCGGCGGCGGTGGCGGTGGCGGCTTCGGTGGTGGCGGCGGGTCCAGCGACCCGTGGTCGACCCCGGCCCCGCCGTCCGACGAGCCGCCCTTCTGAGAAAGGACCCCCTCGCCGCCCACGTCTCGCTCCGCTCGGCGTGGGCCCCTGCGAGGGGGCCGTTCCATCCCTTCACGTCCTGGAGAACCCAGTGCCCAAGCCACCCGTTCGGAAGCCCAAGAAGAAGGTCTGCCAGTTCTGCAAGGACAAGGCGACCTACATCGACTACAAGGACACGACCCTGCTGCGGAAGTTCATCTCCGACCGCGGCAAGATCCGTGCTCGCCGCGTCAGCGGCAACTGCAGCCAGCACCAGCGTGACGTCGCCGTGGCTGTGAAGAACAGTCGCGAGATGGCGCTGCTGCCCTACACCTCGACGGCGCGCTGATCATGACGACGTCGAAGCTGATCCTCACGCAGGAGGTCACCGGTCTCGGTTCCTCCGGTGACACCGTCGAGGTCAAGGGCGGGTACGCCCGCAACTACCTCCTGCCCCGCGGGCTGGCCATCGTCGCCACCCGGGGTGCCGAGAAGCAGGTCGAGTCCCTCCGTCGCGCGCGTGCCACCCGTGAGGTGCGTTCGCAGGAGGAGGCGACCGCCGTGGCCGGACAGCTGACCGGTCTCACGGTCCGCGTGCCGGCCCGCGCCGGTGCCGGTGGCCGCCTGTTCGGCCGCGTCACCACCGCCGACGTCGCCGCGGCCGTCACCGCCGCCGGTGGCCCGGAGCTCGACCGTCGCCGGATCGAGCTGCCCAGCAGCATCAAGACCACGGGCCAGCACACCGTCACCGTGCGGGTGCACCCCGAGGTCAGCACGCAGCTGACGATCGAGGTCGTCCCCTCCTGACGGGACGAACCAGCAGTGCCCGTGAGGGGCGTCGGACTCCGGTCC
>DATIMX010000421.1:0-8182 GCA_035474935.1 Geodermatophilus sp.
CGTCGAGGCGTTGTGCCCACCGCTGGCGACGGCGATGACCGGCAGCTGCTCGGGGAGGTCGAAGACGCGGGCGTCCTCGAGCTGCAGGTACTTGCCCTCGAAGGTCTGGTACCCGCCCTGCCAGAGCTGCCGGATGATCTGCAGCGCCTCGCGCAGCATCGCGTGGCGGACGTGCACGGCCGGCCAGCCGGTGCCCACGACGTGCTCGTTGAGCCGCTCGCCCGCGCCGATGCCGAGGGTGAACCGGCCCCCGGAGAGGATCTGCACGGTCGCCGCGGCCTGCGCGATGACCGCGGGGTGGTACCGGATGATCGGGCAGGTCACGCCGGTGACCAGGCCGATGCGCTCGGTCTTGGCCGCCATCGCGCCGAGCATCGACCAGGTGAAGCCGCTGTGGCCCTGGGTGTCGAGCCACGGGTGGAAGTGGTCGCTCATCTCGACGAAGTCGAAGCCCGCCTGCTCGGCGCGGATCGTCTGCCGGACCAGGTCCTCCGGTCCGAAGGCCTCGGTCGCGAGCTTGTAGCCGACCTGCATGGTCGTCGTCCTCACTGTCGGTTGCGGGTCCGCGAGGGCCTGCCCGGCCGGTCAGCTGCGGAAACGACGCGCCGGACCGCCCGGTCCGGTCAGGTCCAGGACGGCCGCCGGCACCCGCGCGGACGCCGTCCCGACCGTGCCGGCGGTGCGTGAGCGGCGTCACCTACTGTCCGGGTCATGGCGGAGCAGCAGCTCAGGACGGTCCTGGAGGGTGGCGGGTTCTTCGAGGGCCCGCGTTGGCACGAGGGCACCTGGTGGGTGTCGGACTTCTACCGGCGCGCGGTCAGCCGGGTGACGCCGGACGGCGCGGAGGCGGTCGTCGTCGAGGTGGAGGGTCAGCCCTCGGGGCTGGGCTGGCTGCCCGACGGGTCGCTCGTGGTCGTGTCGATGAAGGACCACCGCGTGCTGCGGTACGCCGACGGGACCCTGTCGACCCACGCCGACCTGACCGAGCACTGCGGGGGCCACCTCAACGACCTGGTGGTCACCGACGCGGGTCAGGTGTTCGTCGGCGACTTCGGCTTCGACCTGATGGGCGGCGGGGACGCGCGGACCGCGTCACTGAAGCGCATCGACCCCGACGGCACGGTGTCGGTCGCCGCGGAGGGGTTGCAGTTCCCCAACGGCATGGTGGTCCCCCCGGACGGCGGCACGCTCGTCGTCGGCGAGACCCTCGGCAACCGGTACACCGCCTTCGACCTCGGCGCCGACGGCGCGCTGACCAACCGGCGCGTGTGGGCGCCGCTCGGGCCGGAGGTGACCGGCCGGACCACCGAGGAGGTGCTCGGCCAGCTCACGGTGGCGCCGGACGGCTGCGCGCTGGACGCCGAGGGACACGTGTGGGCGGCCGACGCGGTCGGCGGCCGGGTGGTGCGCGTCGCGCAGGGCGGCGCGATCGTCGACGAGGTCGCCGCGCCAGAGGGGCTCGGCGTCTTCGCCTGCATGCTCGGTGGGGACGACGGCCGGACGCTGCTGATGTGCTGCGCGCCGGACTTCTACGAGCACAACCGGGCGCCGGCGCGCGAGGCGGTGCTGATGGCGACCGAGGTCGGCGTCCCGCACGCCGGGCGGCCGTAGCCCGCGCCGGGTCAGCTGCTGCCCTGCCGGCCCCCGAGCGGGTGGTCGGTGTCCGGGACGCCGCTGCCGGTCTCCCCCGGGTTGGTCGACATCTCGCCGTCCCGCGCCGCCCGCGGCTCCTCCTGCTGCGACGGCGGGCCGACCAGGTCCTTCTCCGGCCGCTCGCCGGGCAGGACGTCGTCGTCGGGTCGCTCGTTGGCGCCGCCGTAGGGGCGGCCGGTCATGTTGCCCTCGGTCATCGCAGGCCTCCTCGTGCCGGGCCCGGTCCCGTACCCGGGCGCGGCACGGGTCACGCGGGCGTGAGGACGCGGACCGGTTCTCCGCGCAGGAAGGCGGCGACGTCCTCGACCGCGTCGCCGTAAAAGACGCGGTAGGTGTCCCGGGTGACGTAGCCCAGGTGGGGGGTGAGCACGGTGCGCGGCGCGGTGCGCAGGGCTGCGTCGGCGGGCAGCGGCTCGCGGTCGTAGACGTCGAGGCCGACGCCGGCGAGGTGGCCCTCGGACAGCACCTCGAGCAGCGCGGCCTCGTCGACGACCGGGCCGCGCGAGGTGTTGACCAGGATCGCGCTGCGCTTCATCCGGGCGAGCTCGTCGCGGCCGACCAGACCGCGGGTGCGCTCGGAGAGCACCAGGTGGACGGTGACGACGTCGGCGGTGGCGAACAGCTCGTCGCGGTCGACGCGGCGCACGCCGGCCTCGGTGGCGCGCTCGTCGGTCAGGTTCTGGCTCCAGGCGACGACGTCCATGCCGAACGCCTGGCCGATGCGGGCGACGCGGGTGCCGAGCCGGCCGAGGCCGACGACGCCGAGCCGGGCGCCGGCGAGGTCGGTGCCGACGGTGCGCTGCCAGCCGCCCGCCCGCATCCCGGCGTCCTCCTCGGGGACGTGCCGCGCCACGGCGAGGACCAGCGCCCAGGTCAGCTCGGCCGTGCCGGTGGGGTGGGCGCCGGTGCCGCAGACGGTCACGCCGCGCTCGGCGGCCGCGGCGACGTCGATGGCGGCGTTGCGGGCGCCGGTGGTCACGAGCAGCCGCAGCCGCGGGAGCCGTGCGAGGAGGCTGCGCGGGAACGGGGTGCGCTCGCGCGTGGCGACGACGACGTCGAAGTCGGTCAGCCGGTCGGCGACGGCGTCCTCGTCGTCGAGGTGGTCGGCGAACGCGACGACCTCGGCTTCCTCGGGCAGACGCGACCAGTCGGCGAACTCACCCGACACGGACTGGAAGTCGTCGAGGACGGCGATGCGCAGCACGGTCCCCGAGCATGACGGCGACCCCCAGCCCGGTGCGGGCGGGGGGTCGCCGTGCAGTCAGCGGTTGGTGCTCAGCGCACCGGACCGCGGCCGTAGCCCCGGCCGCCGCCCTGCTTCTTGTTCTGCTCGCCCATCTTGGCGATGAACTCCTTGATCTTGGCCTGGTTCTGCGGCTTGCGGGCCTCCTGGATGACCTTCGCCGCGATCCCCGAGGCCAGGACCTTCCTCAACATGCCGGCCATGGTGTTCCTCCTTGGGTCGTCCTTGATCGTGCCCGGGGAACACCTCCCGCAACCACGTCGCCGCGAAAGCTCTCCGCGCCTGACCCTGCACGCTGTGCACAGGCACTCCGTTGAGAAGGAAACTTTTTCATAACGCTCTGACCAGCGCGTTTGCTGCGGGGCTTCGCCGACCGTGCGCGGCGTTCGCGGTGGTCAGCCCGGCGTGTCGCGGTCCGCGCCGACCGCCGTCCGGGACCCCGGTCCGCACTTTGGACAGGGCCTAAGGGCCCACCTAGCCTCGGTCGCCGTCCGTAGGGCCCGCGTCGCTGACCTTGCGACACCCGACGGACGCCGCCGAACCGTGCACCGGTCGATGACCGGTGCGCAGGCCGGGGACCCACCGCAGCACTGGGGTGAAGCGCGACCTCGTCGCGCCGGGCGACTCCCCCGTCCGAACCCGTCAGCTAACCCGGTAGGCGGTCGTGGAGAACAGGAGAACCGTCGTCGATGACGACTGCCCGCTCGTCCTTCGCTCGTCGCTCGTTCCGTGGTGTCGCCGTCGCCGCCATCGCCGGCGCCGGGATCGCCCTCGCCCCCGCCCCGGCCTCGGCCGCTGTGGGTGGTGCGACCGGTGCGGCCGTCGCCGCAGCCCCGGCCGCTGCGGCCAGCAGCGCCGCGCAGACCGCCGTCAACACCGCGCTCGCCCAGGTGGGTGACCGGTACGTGTACGGCGCCACCGGCCCCAACTCCTTCGACTGCTCGGGGCTGACCAGCTTCTCCTACAAGGCGGCCGGCATCTCCCTCCCGCGCACGTCCAAGGCGCAGTCGACGTTCGGCACCCCGGTGTCGAAGGGCAACCTGCAGCCCGGTGACCTGGTGTTCTTCTACAGCCCGGTCTCGCACGTCGCGATGTACATCGGCAACGGCCAGATCGTGCACGCCCTCAACTCCAGCAAGCCGGTCCAGGTCATGAAGCTCGACTCCATGCCGAGCTACGCGGGCGCTCGCCGGGTCGCCTGACCGGCTCGCACGACGAGATCGCCGATCCCGCACGTCCACGACGCTGTGGCCCTGCGGGATCGGCGGTCTCGACGGCCGGTCAACTGCAGGGGTGCGGCGGCTGGTCGGCCGGCTGCAGCGAGAACACCGAGGCAGCGTCCTGCGGCCAGGTCCGCAGGAAGAGCAGGCCGTACCGCTCGTTGAGCAGCGCGTCGGGGCCGGTGGTGTCGACGAGGTCCACCAGGCGGCCGGTGTCGTGGTTGCGGTAGCGCCGGAGCTCGGCGCCGCAGGCGACGGTGAGCACGTCGCCCACAGCACCCATGACGACGACCGGCGTCCAGGCGTCGTCCGGACTGGTGTCGCAGAGCAGCACGCGGGTGGGGTGGACGCCGTGACCGGCGGCATGGCTGCTGCAGTGGGCCGTGCGGCTGCTGTTCGCGGTGGTCGGCCCGAGCTCGCGATCGGTCACGGCGTGCTCCTGTCCTGCGGTGCCCCGGCGGTCCTGCGCCGGCCGAGGACAGTGCAGCACCGGGAGGTCGCCGACCGCGCGCCCTGGACGCCGTCGTCCCCCGGTCGCGTGGGTGACGGCGGACCCCGGTGACGCAGCGTCAGGGTCCCGCCCCGACCCGGCCGGACCCAGGAGGCACCGGCGCTGGCACGCCCGTGGTCTGCAGCACCGAGCCGGGCGACTCCCGTGCTCGGTGGCGCAGCACGTGAGCCGGCGCGCCTGATCCGGGGCATGACCGCCACGGGTCCGGGCGTGTGCACGATGCATGCGTGACCCCGCGCATGCACCGCTCGCACCGCGCCGCCGGGGCGCTGGTCGGCTCGGCCGTCGGCGACGCGCTCGGCGCGCCCTTCGAGTTCGGCCCGCCCGGCCGGTTCAGCGCCCGCTTCCCCACCCCGGCCCGCGGCACGCACACCGAGATGTGCGGCGGCGGCTCGCTCGGCTGGGAGCCCGGCGAGTTCACCGACGACACGCAGATGGCGCTGCTCGTCGCGACGTCCCTGGTCGAGCGCGGCGGGCTGGACGAGGCCGACCTGTTCGGCCGCTTCCTGCGCTGGGCGGAGGCGGGGCCGCCTGACATCGGCGACCAGACCCGCGCCGTCCTCGGCTCCGGCCTGCCCTGGGACACCGCCACGGCCGAGCACTTCCGCCGCACCGGGCGGGCCGCCGGCAACGGCTCGCTGATGCGCACCACACCGGCCGCCATCCGGTTCGCCCGCGAGGGACGCGGGGCGACCGCGGACGCCGCCCGGCGCATCTCGGCGCTGACCCACGGCGACCCGGCCGCCGGCGAGGGCTGCGCGGTCTTCCACGAACTGCTGCGGGTGGCGCTCGACGGCGGCGACCCGCTGGCCGCCGTCCCCACGGCGCTCGAGGCGGTGGCCGACGAGCACCGCGAGCGGTACGCGGCGGTCCTGGCGCCGGACTGGACGCCGGAGCCCGGCATGCCCAACGGCGCGGTGTGGCCGACGCTCGGCCAGGCGTTGTGGGCACTCCGGCGCGGGACGTCGTTCGCCGAGGTGCTCCGCCTGGTCGTCGACCTGGGCGGGGACACCGACACCGTCGCCGCGGTCGCCGGGGGGCTGGCCGGCGCGGTGTACGGGATGGGTGGCATCCCGATGCGCTGGTCGTCCGTCGTCCACGGGCGCATCCCCGGGCACGGGGAGAAGGTGTGGCGGCTGGCCGACCTCCAGCAGCTGGCGACCGCGCTGGACGGCGGCGCGCAGCAGAGCTACGACCCGGGGGTGATCCCGCGGATCGGTCCGCAGGAGGTGCTGCCGGGCATCTGGGCGGGCAACCTCGACGGCGCCCGCTACAGCGACGAGGACTTCGCCGTCATCTCGCTGTGCCGGCTCGGCGAGCCGTTCACCCACGCACTGCACCGCATGGCCTACATCGCCGACAGCGACCACAACGCCGACCTCGACGTGATGCTGGCCGACGTCCTCGACGACATGGCCGCGCTGCGCGCCGAAGGCCACCGGCTCCTCGTGCACTGCCACGGCGGCGCCTCGCGCACCGGGCTGGTGCTGCGGGCCTGGCTGGTGCGCGAGGAGGGGATGTCGCCCGAGGCGGCGACGGCGTACGTGGCCGAGCGGTGGCCGCACCTGGGCCTCTGGAACGACAGCTTCACCGCCGCCCTGCACCGCCTGCAGGCGGGAACGCGGCCGGACTGACCGGTCCGCAGCTGCCCGTGGCGTGCCAGGCTGACGCACACCCGGCCACCGGCCACGACGAGCGACCTGCGAGGCGGACATGGGCTCTGCGAACGCGCCGGAGGGGCCGGGGTCGACACCGTCGGGCGACCGGTCGGCCCGGGCGAGCATCGCCCGCGTCTACGACGCCGCCCTCGGGGGCACCGACAACTACGCCATCGACCGCCAGGTGCTCGACCAGGTCCGCGCGGTGGCGCCCGAGGTCAACGACCTGGCCTGGTCGAACCGCAGGTTCCTGGGCCGGGCTGTGCGGTTCCTCGCCGACCAGGGCGGGATACGCCAGTTCCTCGACTGCGGCTCGGGACTGCCCACCGCGGAGAACACCCACCAGATCGCGCGCCGGGTCGACGCCTCGACCCGGGTGGTCTACGTGGACAACGACCCCACGGTCATCACGCACAGCGAGGCGCTGCTCGCAGGCGACGAGTCGTGTCGGGTCGTGGACGCCGACATCTTCCGACCGGCCGAGGTGCTGGGGAACGAGGCTGTCCGCGACCTGCTCGACCTCACCCAGCCGGTCGGCCTGCTCCAGATCGGCACGCTGCACCACCACGTCGGGGATGACGGCGCCGAGCTGATGCGGGAGTACGTCGACGCCCTCCCCAGCGGCAGCTTCGTGGTGGTCGCACACTTCCTCGACCCGGAGACCGATGAGCTCAGCCTGCTCGCGCGGCGCATGGAGCAGGTGTTCCTGCACAGCCCGATGCGCTCGGGGGTGTTCCGCACCCGCGCGCAGATCCGCGGGTTCCTGCCCGGTCTGGAGATCGTCCCGCCGGGTCCCGGCCGACCGGGCGACGTGGAGCTCTGCGACCTGTGGTGGCCCGACGGTCCCCGGCTGCGCCCGCTCAACCCCGTGCAGCAGTGCATCGCGGCGGGGGTCGGCCGCAGGGCCTGAGGGCTCCGACCCCGTATCCCCGGGTCGGGGCGCTCGCCGTTCCAGCGGTGCACCCTGGCCCTGTGCCGCAGGAGGACACCCCCCGCTGGCCTCGCCCCGCAGGCCCTGGCCCGGTGGTAGCGGTGGGCAAGCTGGTGGCCGATCAGCTGCTGGAGCTGTCCGCGCCCCTGGTGGTCGGGAGTCAGCAGCGGGTGGTCCGGACGACGACAGCGGGCGGTGCGCCGGCGAACGTGACGGCCGGCGTAGCCCGCCTCGGGGTGCCGGCCCGGTTGGCGGGCTGGGCCGGTGCCGATGCGCTCGCCGACGGGCTGCTGGCCGACCTCGCCGAGCGCGGTGTCGAGGTCGCGGTGGTGCGCCGCGGGCGGGCGCCGCTGTCGACGGTGCTGGTGCACCCGGACGGGGAGCGGACGCTGCTCACCGACCGCGGGGAGGGCGGGCTGGAGCCGGCCGACGTCCGCCCGGAGTGGTTCGCCGACGCCGCCGTCGTCCACCTGGACGGCTACGACCTGCTGCGCTTCCCCGCGGCGCTGCGCACCGCGGCGTCGGCGGCGCACGACGTCGGGGTGCCGGTCAGCGTGGACGTCGCCGCTGCACCCCGCATCGAACGCCACGGGGTCGGCGCGTACGTCGACCTGCTCGCCGGGCTGCGGCCCGACGTGCTGTTCGGCAACGCCGCCGAGGCCGCGGTGCTCGGTCTGGACGGCGACCTGCCTGCGTGGGCGCCGGCACTGGTGTTCGTGCACGCCGGGGCGCGGCCGACCCGGGTGGGAACGGGGGCAGGCACGGAGGAGGTACCGGTCGAGCCGCTGCCGGAGGGACGGCTGCGTGACACGACCGGCTGCGGGGACGCGTTCGTGGCCGGAGTGCTGACCGGCTGGCGCGCCGGGATCCCCGTGCCGGACGCCGTCCGGGCCGGTCATGCAGCGGCCGCCGTGGTCGCCGGTGTGGTCGGCGGACAGCCGCCGCCGTGACCGTCTTCGGTATCAC
>DATIMX010000422.1:0-8249 GCA_035474935.1 Geodermatophilus sp.
CACCGAGGACGTCTACAAGGTCTACGCGGAGTCGTTCAAGGGCCCCGACCACCTGGCACAGGTGCAGGAGGAGGCCAAGGCGGTGGTCACCGCAGCGTTGGGCGCCTGACCTCTGAACGCCGAGGGCCCGTTCTCCCAGGGAGGACGGGCCCTCGGCGTTCAGCACTCGGTCGCTACCGCACGTCCTCGTCCACCCAGTCGAGGCTCTTGGTGACCGCCTTCTGCCAGTTCCGGTAGTACCGCTCGCGGTCCTCGGCCGGCATCTGCGGCTCCCAGCGCTTGTCCTCGGCCCACTTGGCGGTCAGCTCGTCCAGGTCGGACCAGAAGCCCACGGCCAGTCCGGCCGCGTAGGCCGCGCCCAGCGCCGTCGTCTCGGCGATCTTCGGCCGGATCACCGGGACGTCGAGGATGTCGGCCTGGAACTGCATGAGCAGCTCGTTGCCGACCATGCCGCCGTCCACCCGCAGCTCGGTGAGGTCGACCCCGGAGTCGGCGTTCATCGCGTCGAGCACCTCGCGGGTCTGGTACGCCGTCGCCTCGAGCACGGCCCGGGCCAGGTGCCCCTTGTTGACGTACCGGGTGAGCCCGACGATGGCGCCGCGGGCGTCCGAGCGCCAGTGCGGCGCGAACAGCCCGGAGAAGGCGGGCACGAAGTACGCGCCGCCGTTGTCCTCGACCGAGCGGGCCTGGTCCTCGATCTCCGGGGCGGTCTTGATCATCCCGAGGTTGTCCCGGACCCACTGCACCAGCGACCCGGTGACCGCGATCGAGCCCTCCAGGGCGTACACCGGCTTGCGGTCGCCGAGCTGGAAGCACAGCGTCGTGAGCAGGCCGTTCTGCGACGGGACGGCCTCCTCGCCGGTGTTGAGCAGCATGAAGTTGCCGGTGCCGTAGGTGTTCTTGGCCATGCCCTTGGTGAAGCAGACCTGGCCGAAGGTGGCCGCCTGCTGGTCGCCGAGCGAGCCGGCGATCGGCACCCCGCCGAGGAAGCCGGACTTGCGGCCCCGGCCGTACTCCTCGGAGTTGGACCGGATCTCCGGGAGCATGGACGTCGGGATGCCCATCTCCCCGGCGATGTCGGCGTCCCAGGCCAGCGTCCGGTAGTCCATGAGCATCGTGCGGGAGGCGTTGGAGACGTCGGTGAGGTGCAGCCCGCCGTCGGCCCCGCCGGTCATGTTCCAGATCAGCCAGGAGTCGATGGTGCCCATGAGCAGGTCACCGCGCTCGGCCCGCTCCCGGGCGCCGTCGACGTTGTCGAGGATCCAGCGCACCTTGGGCCCGGCGAAGTAGGTGGCCAGCGGCAGGCCGACCTTGTCCTTGTACCGGTCGGCGCCGCCGCCGAGGGCGCCGAGCTGCTCGACGATCGCCGTGGTGCGGGTGTCCTGCCAGACGATCGCGTTGTAGACCGGCCGGCCGGTGTTCCGGTCCCAGACGACGGTGGTCTCGCGCTGGTTGGTGATGCCGACGGCGACCACGTCCGAGTGCCCGACGTTGCCCCGGGCGAGCGCCTGGCCCACCACCTCGCGGGTGTTGCTCCAGATCTCGTCGGCGTCGTGCTCGACCCACCCGGCGCGCGGGAAGATCTGCTGGTGCTCCTTCTGCCCGACCGAGACCACGGCGCCGTCGTGGTCGAAGATCATGCAGCGGGTGCTGGTGGTTCCCTGGTCGATGGCTGCCACGTACTGGCTCACGGGAGTTCCTCTCGCATCAGTGGGATCGGTGTGGCCCCCGGGAGGGGTCAGATGGAGACCTGGGAGAACAGGCCGGCGAGGATCCCGCCGATGATCGGGCCGACGACGGGTACCCAGGCGTAGCCCCAGTTGCTGTCCCCCTTGCCGCGGATCGGCAGCACGGCGTGGGCGATGCGCGGACTCAGGTCGCGGGCGGGGTTGATGGCGTACCCGGTCGGGCCGCCGAGCGAGGCGCCGATGCCGACGACGAGCAGCGCCACGGCGAGCGGGCCGAGCTCGCTGGGCGTGTCGCCGAAGCGCAGGATGATGTAGACGAGGACGAAGGTGCCGATGACCTCCGTGAGCACGTTCCACGCGGGGGCCTTGATCGCCGGGCCGGTGGAGAAGGTGCCGAGCACCGGCTCGGTCGCCGCGTCGTAGTGCTTGCGGTAAGCGAGCCACGCCAGGACGGCGCCGAGGAAGGCGCCGATGAACTCGGCGACGAGATACACCACCGTCGCGGTGAAGGTGACCGGCACGCCGGGCGCGTACTCCGCGGTCCCGCTGGCCCACAGCCCGAGGGTGACCGCCGGGTTGAGGTGGGCCCCGGAGCTCGCGCCGGCGAAGACGCCGGCGAAGACGCCCAGGCCCCAGCCGAAGTTGATGAGCAGCCAGCCGCCCCCGTTGCCGAGGGTCTGGGGCAGCACGACGTTCGCCACCACCCCCACGCCCAGCAAGATCAGCATCGCCGTTCCGACGACCTCGCTGCCGAACACTGTCCACAGGCTCATGCGGTGCTCCTCATCGCCGGTGATGCGCGGGTGCCACGGGCTCGGCGCCGGACCGCGGGACGGCCGGTCGACGACTGGCCCGGTGACGCTATTCACACAGGTCGAGGGCGGACAACGGGTGCTGTACGACGATGTCGGACAGCGCGACCCCGCATCAGGGGCGTTCGCCCCAGGCGATGCTCAGTTGCACGGCGCGCTCCCACTCCGGATAGGCGGCGTCGAGCGCGGCCACCCGCGCCGGGTCGGGCACCCACTGCGCGGAGCGGTGCCAGTTGCGCCGCAGCGCCTCGGTGTCCGACCACACCCCCACGGCGAGCCCGGCCGCGTAGGCCGCGCCGAGCGAGACGGTCTCCCCCACCATCGGGCGCACCACCGGGCTGTCGAGCACGTCGGCCAGGAACTGCATGAGCAGGTTGTTGGTGGTCATCCCGCCGTCCACCCGCAGCGCGGTGAGCGGCAGGCGGGAGTCGGCGTCCATGGCCCGGACGACGTCGCGGGTCTGCCAGCCGGTCGCCTCCAGCACCGCCCGGGCCAGGTGCCCCTTGGTGACGTAGGAGGTCAGGCCGGCCACCAGCCCGCGCGCCCGGCCCGCCCAATGCGGGGCGAGCAGTCCGGAGAACGCCGGCACGACGTAGCACCCGCCGTTGTCCGAGACGCTGCGGGCGAGGGTCTCCACCTCAGGCGCCGAGCCGATGAGCCCGAGGCTGTCCCGGAGCCACTGCACCAGGGCGCCGGTGACCGCGATCGAGCCCTCCAGCGCGTAGTGCACCGGCTCCCCCGCCAGCTGGTAGGCCACCGTGCTGATCAGCCCGTGCGTGGAGCGGACCAGGTCGGTGCCGGTGTTCTGCAGCAGGAAGCTGCCGGTGCCGTAGGTGCACTTGGCCTCGCCGGGGGCGAAGCAGGTCTGCCCGAACAGGGCCGCCTGCTGGTCGCCGAGCGTGCCGCCGATGGGCAGCGGCACCGGCAGGGCGGTCGCGGTGCCCAGCACGCCGACCGACGGGCGGATCTCCGGGAGCATCGCGGCGGGGACGCCGAAGAAGTCGAGCAGTTCGGGGTCCCAGCAGCAGCGGTGCACGTCCATGAGCAGGGTCCGGCTGGCGTTGGTCACGTCGGTGACGTGCACCCCGCCGTCCGGCCCCCCGGTGAGGTTCCAGACCAGCCAGCTCTCCATCGTGCCGAACAGCAGTTCGCCGCGTTCGGCGCGCGCCCGGGCGCCCCGGACGTTGTCGAGCACCCAGCGCAGCCGCGGGCCGGCGAAGTACCCGGCCAGCTCCAGCCCGGTGCGCTCGCGCACCAGCGCGGCCTGGGGGCGGCCGGCCAGCTCCTCCACCAGCGGCCCGGTGCGGGTGTCCTGCCAGACCAGCGCGCGGACCAGCGGCCGGCCGGTGGCGCGCTCCCACACCACCGTCGTCTCGCGCTGGTTGGCGATGCCCAGCGCCACCACCTGCCCGGGCGAGCCGGCGACGTCGCGCAGCGCCTGTGCGGCGGTGAGCTGGGTGTTGGCCCAGATCTCCTCCGGGTCGTGCTCCACCCAGCCGGGACGGGGGAAGTGCTGGCGGTGCTCCCGCTGCCGGACGGCGACCAGCCGGCCGGCGCGGTCGAACACGATCGACCGGGTCGAGGTGGTGCCCTGGTCCACCGCGAGCACGTACCGCTCGGTCATGTGGCGAGCTCCCGGGAGACCGCGGCCGCGGCCTCGACCACCATGGCGCGCAGTGCCGGCCGCGCGGCGTCGGCGAAGAGCTCCTCGACCGGGCCGCTGACGCCCAGCGCGCCGACGACCAGGCCACCCGGCCCGTGCACCGGTGCGGCGATCCCGCCCACGCCCAGCCGGTACTCCCCCTGCTGCGCGGCCCAGCCCCGCGCGCGGACGGTCGACAGCTCGGTCAGCAGGGCCGCCGGGTCGACGACGGTGCGCGGGGTCAGCGCCTCGAGCCGGGTGTCGGCCAGCATCCGGGCGATCGCCGGGCGGGAGGCCAGCAGGACCTTGCCCACCGCGGTGGCGTGCGCCGGCAGCACGGACCCGACCTCCAGCTCCTGCGGCGAGTCGTCGGGCCGGAACACGTGGTGGACGACGACGACCTGCAGGCCCGCCGGTGTCCCGAGCCGGACGGCGAACCCGCTGCGGGCGGCCAGCGAGTCGGCCCAGTTCGACGCCCGGGACCGCAGTTCGTTGGCGTCCAGGTAGTGCGAGCCCAGCCCCAGCAGGCCGGCGCCGAGGGTGTAGCGGCCGGTGCGCTGGTCCTGCTCGACGAACCCGACCGCCAGCAGCGTGCGCAGCAGCCCATGGGTCGTGGTCTTCGGCAGCCCCACCGCCCCCGCCAGTTCGGTGACGCCCATCTGGCCCCCCGACTCGACGATGGCGTGCAGCAGGGTGGCGGCGCGCTCGATCGACTGCACGGTGCCCGGCACGGCGCGTCACCCTAGGCCCTTTGTGTACGACGATGTCGAACGCAGCACGTCGACGGCCCAGGAGCACCCGCCTACCGTTGTCGGTGAGCAATCCCCGCCAGAGGAGTCGGCATGCCCGTAGTCCCCGCACTCGGCCCTGATCAGCGCGCGCGAGCCTGGGCGGAGCTGGCCGAGCAACCCTTCGAGGTCCTCGTCGTCGGAGGCGGCGTGACCGGCGCCGGTGTCGCGCTCGACGCGGCGACCCGCGGCCTGCGGACGGCGCTGGTCGAGGCCCGCGACTTCGCCAGCGGTACGTCCTCGCGCTCGTCCAAGCTCTTCCACGGCGGGCTGCGCTACCTGCAGTCCTTCGACTTCGGCCTGGTACGCGAGGCCCTCCACGAGCGCGACCTGAGCGTCACCCGGCTCGCGCCGCACCTGGTCAAGCCGGTGCCCTTCCTCTACCCGCTCACCCACCACTGGGAGCGGCCCTACGTCACCGCCGGGCTCACCCTCTACGACGGGCTGGCCCGCATCGGCGCGCTGTCGACCCCCCTGCCCCTGCAGAAGCAGCTCACCCGCACCGGCGCCCGCAAGCTGTTCCCCGCGCTCAAGCCCGACGCCCTGGTCGGCGCGGTCCGCTACTACGACGCGCAGGCCGACGACGCCCGGCACACCCTCACCGTCGCCCGCACCGCCGCGGCCTACGGCGCCACCGTGCTCAACTCGGCCGAGGTCGTCTCCTTCCACCACGCCGGCGGCCGGGTCACCGGGGTCCGGGTGCGCGACGTCGAGACCGGGCGCGAGGTCGACGTCAAGGCCGAGGTCGTCGTCAACGCCACGGGCGTGTGGACCGACGACATCCAGACCCTGGTCGGCGGGCGCGGCCGGTTCCACGTGCGGGCCAGCAAGGGCGTGCACATCGTCGTCCCCCGCGACCGGATCAACGGCGAGACCGGGCTGATCCTGCGCACCGAGAAGTCGGTGCTGTTCGTCATCCCCTGGGGCAGCCACTGGATCGTCGGGACGACGGACACCGACTGGACGCTGGACAAGGCCCACCCGGCGGCGTCGCGGGCCGACATCGACTACATCCTCGAGCACGTCAACAAGGTGCTGACCACGGAGCTCACCCACGACGACATCACCGGGGTCTACGCGGGGCTGCGCCCGCTGCTGGCCGGGGAGTCGGAGCTGACCAGCCAGCTGTCCCGCGAGCACGCGGTCGCCCGGCCGATGCCCGGCGTGATCGCGGTGGCCGGCGGCAAGTACACGACCTACCGGCCGATGGCTGCCGACGCGGTGGACGCCGTCGCCGTCGACGTCACGCGGCCGGTGCCGCCCAGCGTCACCGACAACATCCCGCTGGCCGGCGCCGAGGGCTACGCGGCGATGAGCAACTCCCTCGACGCCCTCTCCGAGCGCTGGGGCATCCCGCACTTCCGTGCCGAGCACCTGCTCAACCGGTACGGGTCGCTCACGCCGGAGGTCCTCTCGCTCGCCGCCGACGACCCGGCGCTGCTGGCGCCGGTCCCCGGCGCCGAGGAGTACCTCATGGTCGAGCTGGTCTACGGCGCGGCGCACGAGGGTGCCCAGCACCTCGACGACCTGCTCGCCCGCCGCACCCGCATCTCGATCGAGACGCCGCACCGAGGGGTGGAGTCGGCCGAGCCGGTGGCCCGCGCGGTGGCCGGGGTCCTCGGCTGGGACGAGCAGCGGATCACCAACGAGGTGGAGAGCTACCGCGCCCGGGTCGACGCCGAGCGTCGCTCGCAGGAGGCGGCCGACGACCAGGCGGCCGACGCCGTCCGGGTGGCCGCGCCGGACACCCGCGCCGTCGCGGTGGGCCGCGCGCTCGTGTGATCTGCGGTCCTCCGGACCGCACCGCGGCCAACGGCCGTCCCCGGCTGTCGCTGAGCCGCTCCCCGTGTCCCGGTCGGGGACCCTCCGGGCCCCGCGACCGGTCCACCCCGGCCAGGTGCCGTACCCGGCTGCCGACGACCCGTCACCACGTGCCGTCCCCGACCGGGGTCGAGCCGCCGGGCGTGTCCTCCGGGCACCGCGGGGGCAGGATCGGACCATGACGGCCCCTGCTCTTGACCTGGTGGCGCTCGTGCGGGAGCTGGTGCGCCGCCCCACCGTCTCCGGCGACGCCGGCGCGCAGCGCGACGTCCTGGGCACGCTCACCGAGGTGCTGCGCGAGCGCGCCCCGCACCTGCAGGTGACCGAGGGCCGCGACCGCGACCACCCCTGGACCCTGCTGCGCACACCGGTCGACCCCGGACGCCGGCAGCTGCTGCTCGCCTGCCACGTCGACACCGTGCCCGCGACCGACCCGGCCGCCTGGCAGCGCGACCCCTTCGACGGCGACCTCGACGGGGGCCGGGTGTGGGGCCGAGGTGGCAGCGACATGAAGGCCGGTGTGGTGGCCGCGGCGGCCGCGCTCGCCGCCGCCGACCCGGGGACGCCGGTGGCCCTGCTGCTGACCAGCGACGAGGAGATCGGCTCGCAGGGGGCCGCCGCGGCGGCCGCGGCCGTCGCCGAGCTCCCCGTGGGCGCGGTGGTCGTCCCGGAGGCCACCGGGAACCAGGTGGTCCTCGGCCACAAGGGAGCGCTGTGGCTCGCCGTCCGGACCGCCGGCCGGGCCGCCCACGGCAGCACGCCGGAGCGCGGGCACAACGCGGTGCTGGACCTGGCCGCGCTGCTCGCCCGGGCCGGCGAGGTGCTGCCCTTCCGCACCGACCCGTTCCTCGGCACCGAGACGTGGAACCCCGGGGTCGTCGCGGGCGGCACGGTGCCCAACGTCGTCCCCGACCGCGCCGAGGTGGTCGTCGACATGCGCACCGTGGCCGACGGCGGCGACCTGCTCGCCTGGTGGCGGGCGCAGCCGGAGGTGGCCGACGTCGAGGTGCGGGTGGACCTGCCGCCGGTCGGCACCCCCGCCGACGACCCGTGGGTGGCCTCGCTGCCCGCACCGGTGCTGCCCACGCCCGCCACCTACTTCACCGACGCCTCGGTGCTCGTGCAGGTCGTCCGGGGCGCCCCGATCGTGGTCTGGGGGCCGGGCACCCCGGCGGTCATGCACGCCGTCGACGAATACGTCGAGCTCGCCGAGGTGGAGCAGGCCGCGGCCGCCTTCACCGACGTCGTCAGCCGCTGGAACGGCCCGCCTGCAGCGTCCCGCCGCGAGCCCTGACGGCCCCCCTGCAGGCAGAAGGACCCCGTCCCCGGGGGGTAGGAGGGTCCTTCTTCAGTCCTGCCAGCGGGCCTTGTCGACGTACATCGCGTCGTCGGCCTCCCGCACCAGTCCCCCGAACGCCCGCTCGGGGTCGATGCCGCCCTCCACCGTGCCGATCCCGATGCTGATCGACAGCGGGATGGTCAGCCCGCCGGGCAGCTG
>DATIMX010000423.1:0-10129 GCA_035474935.1 Geodermatophilus sp.
GTACGCCACGGTCGAGGCGGCTCCGATGAGGTCTCGCGCCCACGTCGGTCCCACCTGCACGGGGGACACGTCGACGGCGCCGCAACAACGAGAGGAGACAGCCATGGAGGATCGACCACCGGAACCCGGCGGGCCGGCGGCCGGCGCCACCCGCGCACCGAGCGTGCCCGCGGCCGTCGACCGGGCCACCTTCCAGGCCGAACTGGACGAGCTGCGGGCCCGGGAGAAGGCGCACACCCGGGAGGGCGACGCGATCGCCGCGGCCCGACGGCGCCTGCCTGTGGTCGAGGTCGACGCCGACACCGGGCTGATCGGGCCCTCCGGGCCGGTCACCCTGCTCGACGCGTTCGAAGGGCGCCGGCAGCTCATCGCCTACTACTCCATGTGGTACTCCGGCCACCCCGCGGCCGAGCAGTGCGAGGGCTGCACCTGGGTCACCACCCAGGTCGCGGAGCTGTCCTACCTGCACTCCCGCGACATCACCTACGCGGTCTTCTGTCAGGGGCCCTACGAGGAGAGCAGCCGGTACCGCGACTTCATGGGCTGGGACATCCCGTGGTACTCGGCACAGGGCTCCCTCGACACGCTCCTCGTCGGGCGACACATCGGCCTGATGCACCTCGTGTGCTACCTGCGCGACGGCGACCGCGTCTTCGAGACCTACTGGACGACCCGCCGGGGGGTCGAGGCCATGGACTACAGCTACGCGCTCATGGACCTCACCGTGTACGGACGCCAGGAGCCGTGGGAGGACTCGCCTCCCGGTTGGCCACGGCCGTGGCAGGTCGACGGCTCCAACACGCGGATCAACGGACGCCCGATCGCCCAGTGGTCGCGCCTCGAAGCCGGCCGCTCGGACGACCTCACCGTCGGACCGTGACGGTCAGGGGAACCGTTCGAGTGGCCACCTCTCGTCCACGCACCCCACCCGCCGGGGCGCCGGACCCCTCGCTCGGGGTCACGGGCTGAGCAGCTACGCCCGCCGACGTACGACATGAGCCGCGCGCTGTCCGACGCCACTCCGGTGCGGAGCGGTGATCATGAGCCGGTGGGATCTCGTCGCTCGCGCGACGTGGGCGTGGCCGTCGGCGTCGGCGTCCTGGTGCTGGTGTGGACCTGGGCGGCGGGCCGGGACGTGTCCGCCGACCGGCAGCTGGACGCGGGTGGCTACCTGCTCGTCGCCACGTGCGCGGGCGCGCTGGGATGGCGCCGCTGCAGGCCGCTGCCCGTGCTCGCCGCGACCACCGTCGGCACGACCGCCTACCTGGCGATCGGCTATCCCTATGGTCCGGTGCTGGTGCCGATGGCGATCGCCGTCTACACGGTCGCCCGGCACGTGCCCTGGCGCGCCGCGGTGCCCGCCGCCCTGCTCGCCCTGGGCGTCCTGCTGCTGCACGTGTTCGTCAACAGCGCCGCCCTGCCCGGAGCGCTCGCCCTGATCCCGGCGTCGGCCTGGGTCGCCGTGCCCTTCGCCGTCGGCAGCACCGCCGCCTCGATCGACGCCGGCCGACGCGCGGCGGTCGAACGCGGCATCGCCGACGAGCGGCTGAGGGTCGCCCAGGAGGTGCACGACGTCGTGGGGCACGGCCTGGCGGCGATCAAGATGCAGGCAGACGTCGCCCTGCACGTGCTGACGAAGCGGCCCGAGCAGGCCCGCCTCGCCCTGGAAGCGGTGAGCCGGACCAGCGCACAGGCCCTCGACGAGCTGCGCTCGACCCTGGGCATGGTCCGGGGGGCGCCCGCGAGGTCGGCCGGCCCGGGGATCGGCGACCTCGAGGCACTCTACCGGCGGATGCGCGAAGCGGGCCTGCGGGTGCGCGTCCACGTCCGCGGTTCCCCCTCGCCCCTGCCCCCGGCGGCGGACCTGGCCGCCTACCGGGTCGTGCAGGAGGCCATGACGAACGTGCTCAAGCACGCGGACCGCAAGGAGGCGACCGTCGTGGTCGACCACCGGGCCGACGGCACGCACCTGGAGATCTCCAGTCCGCACACCGACCGCGTGCCCACGCCGCGGGTCCCCGACGCGGCCGGTCTGGGGCTGACCGGGATGCGGGAGCGGGTGCTCGCCCAGCGGGGCCGGTTCAGCGCCGGTCCCGAGCCCGACGGCCGCTTCGTGGTGCGCGCCTGGCTGCCCCGAGGTGACCGGTGATCTCGGTGCTGCTGGTCGACGACCAGGACCTCGTCCGGCTGGGGCTGCGCACCCTGCTGGAGAGCGAGGACGGCTTCACCGTCGCCGGGGAGGCCCGTGACGGCCTCGAGGCGGTCACCCTCGCCCGCGCGCTGGGGCCGGACGTGGTCCTCATGGACATCCGGATGCCCGGCATCGACGGCCTGGAGGCCACCCGGCGGATCACCGGCACCGACGGCCTGGACCACACCCGGATCATCGTGCTCACCACCTTCGAGCGCGACGAGTACGTCTTCGACGCGCTGCGGATGGGCGCCAGCGGGTTCCTGCTCAAGGACACCCCGCCCGAGCAGCTGCTCCAGGCGATCACCACGGTCGCCGAGGGCGGCGCCCTGCTCGCCCCGGCCGCCACCCGGGCGCTGATCCGGGAGTTCGTCGAGAAGGGTCCCCGGCGCACCGTGCCGCACCCCCGACTGGGCCAGCTCACCGACCGGGAACGCGAGGTGGTGTCCCTGGCCGCCGAGGGGTTGACCAACGCCGAGATCGCCGAGCGGCTGGTGGTCAGCCCCGCGACCGCGCGCACCCACGTCAGCCGGGCGATGGTCAAGCTCGGCGCCCGCGACCGCGCGCAGCTGGTGGTCTTCGCCTTCCAGTCCGGACTCGCCGGCTGACCGGACCCTCACCGCACACCCGACGAGCCCCGTCATCGTGGCAGCGCTGTACGCCGCGGGACGTAGACCCGGTGTCGCCCGGCGGCCGACGACGTCCCCGCGCGTGGCGAGCACCGTGACCGGGACGGACTGAGCAGCCGACACAGGAGGCCCCAGTGGTGGACGTGGCGACGAGACCGGTACGGGGGCCGGCGTTCCGGTTGGGCCGGCGGGCCCGCAAGGCCGTCCTCCTCACGCACATCGCCGCGGCCGGCGCGTGGCTGGGCATCGACGTCGTCCTGGGGGTCATGGTGGGCACCGCGCTGGTGACCGGCGACGGGCAGCAGGCGGGCGTAGCGCTGCAGTCCCTCGGCCTGTTCGCCGTCGGGCCTCTGGTCGTCGTCGGGCTGCTCTGCCTGGTCAGCGGCATCCTGCTCGGGGCCGGCTCCAAGTACGGGCTCGTCCGCTACTGGTGGGTCGCCGTCAAGCTGGTCCTCAACGTCGTGCTGGTCGTCCTCGTGCTGGTGCTGCTGCGTCCGGGGGTCGGCGAGGTGTCCGAGGCGGCTCGCGCGGGCCTGCTGGCCGGCACCGGACCTCCCGCGGTCGGGGACCTGGTCTTCCCGCCGCTCGTGTCGGGCACCCTGGTGCTGGCCGCGATGGCCCTGTCGGTCCTCAAGCCATGGGGCACGATCCGGCGCTCGAGGAGCCGCCGCTCGTGACCGCGGCCCAGGGCGCCGAGGTCCTCCTGCCGGTGGCATGACCGCCACGCCCACCAGCGCGAGGGACGACCCGTGGAACCGGAGGACCGGCAGGCTCGACAGGTGAGCGTGCCGTGCGACTACGACACCGATCCGGAGCGCTACCGGCCGGGGATGCGGACCGCGCGGGCGCACACCCGTGCCGACCTGTACGGCCGAGTGGCGCGGTTGCTCGGCGCACTCGGCGCGGGCACCGTCCTCGACGTGGGGTGCGCGGACGGCGCGCTGCGCGCCGCCCTGCCCGCGCCCGGTCCCTGGCTGGTCGGCCTGGACGCGTCGGAGACGCTGCTGCGCGACCGCCCGCCACGGGTGCTGCGGGCCGACGCCCGCCGGCTGCCGGTGCGCGACCGCGCCGTCGACGCCGTCACCGCGCTCGACGTGCTCTACCACCTGCCCGACCCGATGCCCGCCCTGCGGGAGGCGCGTCGCGTGCTGCGAGCGGGCGGGCACCTGCTGGCGGCAACGATCGCCTGCACCGACTCACCCGAGTTCTCGACGTACTGGAGCCGGTCGGCGACGAGCTTCGACGCCGAGGACGCGTCCGGGCTGCTCGCCCGCGTCTTCGACTCGATGGCCGTGTTCGCCTGGGACGCGCCCCTGGTGACGCTCCCCGACGCGGCCGCGATCCGCCGCTACCTGATCGGCCGCCAGGTGCGGGCCGAGATCGCCGTCGCGGCGGCCGACGAGCTGCCCACACCCCTGAGCGTCACCAAGCGCGGAGCGCTGATCGTGGCCGGCCGCGACCGGTAGCCACCCGCCCCCGTGCCGACCGCGCGGCGGACCGGGCCGCGGGCCCGGAGGCGGAGCTGTGGCGGCGTACGTCGCCGGGCGTAGCGCAGGAGCCGCCCGGTGGCCGACGCGCCAGGACGCATCCGGCAGCAGCCTGATCGGCATGGACGAGACCGTCGTGCGCACCGATCGGCTGACCAAGCGATACGGGGAGCGGCTGGCCGTGGACTCGGTGAGCCTGACGGTCGGACGGGGCGAGGTGTACGGCTTCCTGGGCCCCAACGGCGCGGGCAAGACCACCACGCTGCGGATGCTCCTGGGACTGGTCCGGCCCACCGGCGGCCGGGCCAGCGTGCTGGGCGCCGCCCCCGGCAGCCCGGCAGCCCTCGCCCGGGTCGGCGCTCTGGTCGAGGGCCCGGGCTTCTACCCCTACCTGTCCGGACGGGACAACCTGCGGGTGCTGTGCCGCTTCCGCGGCCTGGGGAACCGCGCCGCCGACGCCGCCCTGGACCGGGTCGGACTCGGCCGGCGCGGTGGTGACCGGTTCCGCTCCTACTCGCTGGGCATGAAGCAGCGCCTCGGGGTGGCTGCCGCCCTGCTCGGCGAGCCGGACCTGCTCGTCCTCGACGAGCCCACCAACGGCCTGGACCCGGCCGGGATGGCCGACATGCGACGCCTGCTGGTCGACCTCGCCGCCGGGGGGCAGACGGTGCTGCTGTCCAGCCACCTCCTCGCCGAGGTGCAGGAGATCTGCCACCGGGTCGGGGTCATCGCCGGGGGCCGACTGGTGGCCCAGGACACGGTCGCCGACCTGCGCGGTGCCGGCTCGGTGCTGCTGCGCGCCTACCCGCTGGAGCGGGCCCTGGCCGTGGCGGTGCACGTGGCCGGGGAGGACGCCGTCGAGGTCACCGACCCCGGGCTGCGCCTGGACGCCGATGCCGCACAGGTCCCCCGGCTCGTCCGCGAGCTGGTGGCCGACGGGGTCGAGGTGCTCGAGGTCCGGCCCGCCGAGCGCTCGCTGGAGGAGGTCTTCTTCCGGATGACCGGCCCCGACCCCGCCCCGACCACCATGGAGGTGCAGCGATGACCGCGCTGCTCCGCAGCACCCGCGCCGAGCTGCTCCGGATCGGCCGCTGGCCGGCCCTGTGGGTGCTCACCGGGACCTGGCTGACCCTCAACGTGCTGTTCGTCTACGTCTTCGACTACGTCGCCTACCTCACCGGCGACAGCACCGGGCCCACCTCGGGGGTGCCCACCGACGAGCTGCTCGCCGGCGTCCTGCCCGCCGCCGTCCCCACCTCCCTGGTGCAGGGCATGCCCGTGTTCGGCGGGGCGATCCTGATGATCCTGGGCGCGCTCGCCGCCGGCAGCGGCTACGGCTGGGGCACCTGGAAGACCACGCTCACCCAGGGCCCCGGGCGGGCGGCCGCGGTCGGCGGGGTCCTGCTGGCGCTGGCCATCGTGGTGGCCGGCGTCGTCCTCGGCACCGCCGTCGTCGACCTCGGCGTGTCCAGCGTGCTGGCCGCCGTGGAGTCCCAGCCGGTCGACCTCCCGCCGGCCGGCGAACTCGCCGAGTCGGTCGGCGCCGGCCTTCTGGTCCTGGGCATGTGGACCACCGCCGGCGTGCTGCTCGGCACGCTGGCCCGGAGTCCCGCGCTGGCCGTCGGCCTCGGTCTGGTGTGGGTACTTGCAGTGGAGAACCTGCTCCGCGGGGTGTCCGGGCTGCTCGGCGGGCTGGCCGTGCTGACCGACCACCTACCCGGCACCGCCGCCGGCTCGCTGGTCGGCGCGCTCACCCCGGGCGCACAGGGGGACGGCGGCACACCCGGCGTGCTGACCGCGCTCCCCGGTCCGACCGCGCTGGCCGCTGTCGCCGCGTACCTGGTCGCGTTCACCGCGGCGAGCCTGCTGCTCATGCGTCGCCGAGACCTCACGTGACGCAGCCGCGCACCGCTGCCCGGGCCGGTGGGCGGGACCACCGCAGGTCAGGCAGACCTGATGAGTCCGGGCCCGCCACGGAGTCCTATCGAGGACCGGTTCCACCGCCTGGGCGCCGGCGGCGACCGCCCGGGAGCTCCACGTCCAGAGGGGATGCCGTGCCACCGCACCCGACCACCGTCCACGCACCGCCCCGGGGCCGCACCCCTCATCACCTGACCCGCTCGCTCACGACCGGGACCTGGCTCAGCCCGGTCCCACACGCACCGGACCGGATCGACGCCACGAAAGGGGAAGGACCATGACCACCGTCGACCGCACCACGCCCACCCGGCACACCGACCTCGTCCAGACCACCCGAGACCTCGTCCTGCTCATCGCACGGGCCGGGCTCGGCGTGCTCATGATCGCGCACGCCAAGCTGGAGTACGACTTCGGCGGCGGCCTCGCCGGGGTGGGACGGCTCTTCGCCGAGGCCGGCGTCCCCCTGCCCGCCCTCACCGGGCCGGCCAACGTGCTCTTCGAACTCGTCGGCGGGATCGCGATGATCCTCGGCGTCGCGGTCCCCGTCGTCGGCGTGCTGATGGCGCTGAACATGGTCGGCGCCTGGGTCTTCGTGCACACCAGCGGCCTTTTCGCCATGGACCACAACGGCCCCGAGCTCGTCATCGCGCTGGGCCTGCTCGGCCTCGTCCTCGCCGTGACCGGCTCCGGCCGCCTCGGGCTCGACCACCTGATCGCCCGGCGCCTCCGCCGGACGTCACGGACCGCGGCCTGACGACCCGACGGCTGCGCCACCGACCGGCCCCCGGCCACATCGGGGCGATGTCGCCGCATCGGGGCGATGTCGCCCGCGGTGCCGCCTCGGCGCCCGAACCGACCCGCGGCCTGGCCGTGCCCGTCCGGGCCGTGTCAGCGGGCGCCCGAGGTGCGGGGCGACCAGGACAGCGGCTCACGGACAGGGGCGGGATTGAAGCTCGGCAGGACCATGTGGCCGCCGTCGACGGGCAGGGCGACGCCGGTGATGTCGGCCGCGTCGTCCGAGGCCAGGAACACGACGGCCCGGCTGATCGTCTCCGGCGTCAGCATGGCCCGTCCGGCCAGCGCACTCCAGTTGCGGCTGCTCTCCACGCGGTCCTCCGGAGTGCCGCCGGGGTGGCCGGCCATCATGTCGTAGCACCCCTGCCAGTCGTTCATCCTCGTGTCGACGAACCCGGGACAGATGGCGTTGCACCGCACGCCGTACGGCGCCATCTCCACGGCCAGGCTCTTCATCAGCCCGATGACGCCGTGCTTGGCCGCGGTGTAGTGCGCGAAGCCGGGGCCGGCCTCGAGCCCGTTGACCGACGACGTGAGGATCACCGATCCGCTTCCCTGGGCCAGCAGGTGGGGTGCGGCCGCCTTCACCGTCCGCCACGGGCCGGCCAGGACGACGTCGACCATCTCGGCCCACTGCTGCTCGGTGATCTCCCACGCCGGGGTGAGGCCCCAGATGCCGGCATTGGCCAGCACGATGTCCAGTCGGCCCAGCTCGCTGACTGCTCGCTCGACGGCGGCGTCGAGATCCTCCTGCCGGCGCACGTCCCCGTGCACGGCGACGGCCCGCCGGTCCAGGGCCTCGACGGCGGCGACCGTCTCCTCGAGGTCCTCCGCCGTCCCCGGGGAGTAGGGCGGCGTCTCCAGGCTGCCCGGGACGTCCAGGCAGACGACGTCGGCACCCTCACGGGCCAGCGCGATGGCATGCGCTCTCCCCTGCCCCCGCGCGGCGCCGGTGATGAACGCGACGCGACCGGCGAGTCGACCGCTCATGTTCGCTCCCTCTCGAGATCGGATCCCCCGGAGCTGGGTGTCGGCCGGGACGACGGATCAGGCCGGGATGGCGGTGGGCTGGAAGGCCAGCAGGCGCCACCGTCCGTCCTCGGCGACCCACACGGCGGCGACCCGGCTGTTGAGCGTCTTCGCCACCCCGTTCATGTGGATTGAGCCCGACATCGTGCCGCCGACGACCACCACCCCGGGTCGACTGACGACTGCTTCGGTCGTGTGCTCCAGGCTGTGGTAGACGAGCGTCCCGTTGCGCAGCATCTCCAGGTAGGAGGCCTTGCTGTCGACGGTCGCGTTGGAGTGGGCGTACCTCACGTCGTCACTGAGCAGCTCGTCCAGGGCGTCGAGGTCGGCGTCGACCATCGCCGCGTACCGCCGGTCCTCGAGCTCGTTGATCTGGCTGGCCGAGAGCGTGTCGGACAGGGTCATCGTTCCTCCAACTGGTTGTCGTTGCGGAGCAGTAGCAGCACTTCGGCCATGTCCCGGTCGGCCAGGCCGGCTCGCCGGGCGTTCTCGAGGACGCGACCGACCGTGGTCGCCACCGGGAGGTCCAGGTGGTGCTCGCGGGCGAGCTCCAGGCCCAGTCCGACGTCCTTCTGCAGCAGGGAGACCGGGAAGGCGACGTCGGCGCTCTCCGGCCTCAGGAACGTCTCGCGCTTGTAGGAGACGTAGGGCGCGGCCACGGCACTGGCCTGGAGGACGTCGTAGAACACATCGGGGTCCAGCCCGTCGGCGCGCGCGACGACGAGGGCCTCCGCGACGGCCTGGTTCAAGGACGCCAGCGCGAGGTTCACGGCGAGTTTGGCGGCCGACCCGGACCCGGCCGGCCCGGTGTGGAACTGGGCCCGGGTCATCGCGGCGAGGAGCGGCCGCACGGCGGCGAACACCTCCGGCTCCGCGCCGACCATCGCCGTGATGGTGGCGGTCTCGGCCATGCTCACGCTGCCGGACACCGGAGCGTCGACGAGCGCGACGCCTGCGGCGCGTGCCTCGTCCGCGAGCGCCCGGACCGCGGCGGCGCCCACGGTCCCCATCACCACGTGCACGTGGGAGGGCCCGCAGTGCGCCAGGATGCCGTGCTCGCCGAGGAGCAGGCTCTCGGTGGCCGCGGCGTCCGGCAGCATGCTCACCGAGACCTCGGTCGCGGCGAGCCGGGATGCGTCCTCGACCACCTCGACGCCGGCGACCGCCAGCTCGGGGGGCACGGCACCAGCGGGGACCGCGGGGTCGTACCCGACGACCCGGTGACCGGCGAGCGCCAGATGGCGCGCCATGGGGCGCCCCATCCGGCCCAGACCGGCGAACCCGACCTGCATGACTGACCTCCTGGACCTTGGGTTTCGTCTCGCTGCGGCCAGCGAGACGCTGAGACGAGGGGCGACCGGCCTGCACGTCCGCTGCGGACCGGTCTCGGGCACCGGCCGGGCGACGCCCGGTCGGTGCCGCCGTGCTAGCGCCGCAGGGCTGTCGGCGGGTCCCCTGCCCAGGCGGTGCGCAGCAGGGACTCGACCCCGTCACGGGTGACCGGGCGTGGGTTCGCGTAGGGGTTGGCGACGGCCAGCTCGGTGATGCGCGGGATGTCGTCCTCGGCCATGCCCAGCTCGGCCAGCGAGCGGGGGGCGCCGAGCCGGCCGGCGAGCTCCCACAGCTCCCGGGCCGGGTCCGGCACGCCGCCGAGCGCGCGGGAGAGGGCGGCGACCGCGCCGGGTGCGGCGGGCTGGTTGTAGGCCAGGGCGTGCGGCAGGACGACGGTGTGCGTCTGCGCGTGCGGCAGGTCCAGGGTGCCGCCGAGGGTGTGGCAGAGCTTGTGGTGCAGGGACATGGTCGTCGCCGCCAGCACCGCGCCGCACAGCCAGGCGCCGTACTGCGCCTCGCCGCGGGCCTCGAGGTCGGCTCCGTCGGCGACCACCCGCGGCAGCGCGGCAACCAGCGCCCGGACGCCCTCCTCGGCCATGAGCGAGACGATCGGGGTCGCGTCCGGGGCGTAGAGGCCCTCGACGGCGTGGGCGATCGCATTGACGCCAGAGGTGGCTGACATCCCCGCGGGAAGGGTCAGCGTCATCTCCGGGTCGTAGAGCACGCTCTTCGGCAGCACCCGGACG
>DATIMX010000424.1:0-4506 GCA_035474935.1 Geodermatophilus sp.
CCGAGCTCCCGGCTGGAGCGCCACGTCGAGGACCCCGAGGACTACCGGCGCTGGGGGGTGCGGTTCGTCGTCCCCGACCGGCCGGGCTTCGGCCGTTCCGACCCGCAGCCGGGACGGCGGGTGGTCGACTGGCCCGACGACGTGGCGCGGTTGCTCGACTCCCTCGACATCGGCGAGTTCTCCGTCCTGAGCCTCTCCGGCGGCGCCGCCTACGCGCTGGCGTGCGCCGCCGCGTTCGGCCCCCGGGTGCGGGCCGTCGGGGTGCTCGGCGGGGCCCCGCCGCCCGACGTCCCGTGGCCCTGGCCGCAGTGGGTGCCCCGGCGGCTGCGGTCGGCGGCGCACCGGCCGTCTCCGGCCACGGCGCTGCTGCGGCCGCTGTTCGCCCCCGTGGCGCTGCGCCCGGCGGCGATCCCGCGCTACCTGCAGGCGCGGCTCAACCCGGCCGACCGGCGGGTGATCGGACGTCCCGAGGTCCGGCGCATCCTGTCCGAGACCTTCACCGAGGGGCTGCGCAACGGCGCGGCCCCGCTCGCCGAGGACCGTGCGCTGCTGTTCCGGCCGTGGGGGTTCCCGCTGTCGTCGGTGGAGCAGCACGTGCACGTCTGGCACGGCACGCAGGACTGGCAGGTGCCCGCCGGTCTCGGCCGGGTGCTGGTCGCGATGCTGCCCCGCTGCACGGCGCACTGGCTGGTCGGCGAGGGGCACTTCGCCGTCTTCGACCACGCCGCGGAGGTCTACGGCGCGCTGCGCCCCTGACCGGGCGGGGGAGGATGCCCGCGTGCCCCGGCTGCTCGTCGTCCACCACACGCCCTCGCCGTCCCTGCAGGCCGTGCTCGAGGCGGTGCGCGAGGGCGTGGCGCTGGTCGAGGAGGTCGAGCTCGAGGTGCGCCCGGCGCTCTCGGCCGGGGCCGCGGACCTGCTCGTCGCCGACGGCGTCCTGCTCGGGACGCCGGCCAACATCGGCTACATGTCCGGCGCGCTCAAGCACTTCTTCGACACCGTCTACTACCCGTGCCTGGACGCCACCGTCGGTCTGCCGTACGGCGTGTACGTGCACGGCAACGACGACACCGCGGGCGCGCTGCGCAGCATCGAGCGGATCACCGGCGCGCTGCGGTGGAAGCAGGTGGCCGCACCCCTGAGCCTCACCGGCGCGCCCGGCCCGGCCGACCTCGAGGCCGTCCGCGAGCTGGCCGCCACCGTCGCCGTCCAGCTGTAGCCGAGCACCCCGCTCAGCCGGGCCGGGTGGCCGGCGCTACGGCGGTGGGCGCGTGCCGCGGGGGCACCTCGGCGAACAGGTCGACCAGCGCGTCCCAGCGGGTCCGCCGGCCGGCGGGGAAGCGGGCCTCGGCGCGGGCCCGCCGGCGCGAGCCCGGCCGGTACCAGCGGTGCGCCCAGAACGAGCCGGGCCGGGCCAGCCGCACCGCGCCGACCAGCGCGACCAGCGGGACGAAGACGCCGACGACGCCCAGCACCACCCGGCCCTTGAGGATGGCTGCCAGGGCGAAGAGCAGGTTGCCGACCACCGTCACCCACAACAGGGACTCACCGCCGGCGTCGTCGGCGTCGAACGGGTTGGCCCCGAGGAGCAGCAGCCCGCCGACGACGAGCGCGACCATGACCGCGTCGATCGAGCTGCGGCCCTGCCGGCTCCAGTAGACGTCCTCCAGGTGCAGCCACAGCGCGAACTCGTCGAGGGTGAGCGCGGCGCCGGCCCCGAACAGCACCGCCAGCAGCTGCACCCACGGCGGGCCCGGCCGGTAGGTGAATTCGAGGGTGCCGGTGCCCAGCAGCAGGAAGATGCCGTAGACCTCGTGGTGCACGTGCACCCCGCCGACGCTGGCATCGCGGAACGGCCCGCGGCCGGTCCGGATGGCCCGGACGACCAGCCGGGTGACCAGGAAGGTCACCAGGAACGCCACCACCATCCAGGCGACGACGGCCCGCCGCCCGGCCAGCTCGGGCAGCACCTCCGGAGTGACCTCCACCCGCCACCTCCGCGCGCCGCGCACCCGGTCGCCGCCGATGGTGGTGCCGGCGGCGGTCCGCCGACAAGCGGGTCAGCCGCCGTGCAGGCGCAGCAGGACGGCCTCGTCCGGCAGCAGCACCAGGTCGCGCACCGCCGAGGTCGGGCGGCCGGGGTCGGTGGAGACCAGCAGGGTGGACTCCTCGCCCGGGGCGAGGGCGCGCGGCCCGAGGCTGAGGTTGACGGCGGCCAGCAGCCGCTCGTCGCCCTCCTCCCGGAGCCAGGCCAGCACGCCGGGCGCGGCATCCAGCATGCGCTGCCGGCCGGTCTGCAGGGCGGAGGAGGCGGCGCGCAGCGCGCCGAGACGGCGCACCAGGGACAGCGTGGACGACGGGTCGGCGGCCTGGCGCTCGACGCACAGCCGCTCGGCGTCGGCGACCAGCGGCAGCCAGGGCTCGCCGGTGGTGAACCCGGCTCCCGGGCCGGCGACCGACGGCGGCCGCCAGGGGAGCGGCGCCCGCTCCGGGTCGCGGCCGTCGACGTCGACCACCCGGTCCGGCGGGACGACGGCGTCGGGCAGTCCCAGCTCGTCGCCCTGGTAGAGGAACGGCGTGCCGCGCAGCGCGGTCAGCAGCAGCGCGACCGCGCGCGCCCGCGCCGGGCCGTGCCCGCCGTCGTCGTAGCGGGTGGCGATGCGGGAGTGGTCGTGATTGCCGAGGAACCACGCCGGCCAGGTTCCGGGCTCGGCCTGCGCCTCGAACTCCTCGATGGCGGTGCGGAAGGCGATGGCGTCCCACGGCAGGTGGACGAAGACGAAGTTGTGCGCCAGGTGCAGCTGGTCGCCGCCGGCGAGGTAGGCCAGCACGCGGCGCAGGTCGAGCAGGTAGACCTCGCCGACGATCATCCGGTCGGAGAACTCGTCGACCACCCGCCGGATGCCGCGCAGCCGCTCGTGCGCGGTCTCCCAGTCCTGGTCGTGCCGGCGGTCGGAGCCGGCGTTGCTGCGCAGCAGCGGGTCCTTGGCCAGCCGCTGCAGCGCGTCGATCCGCAGCCCGTCGACGCCGCGGGCGAGCCAGAACCGGATCGTGTCGTGCATCGCCGCCTCGACCTCGGGGTCGTCCCAGTTCAGGTCGGGCTGCTGCGGCGTGTACGAGTGCAGGTACCACTGCCCGGTGGGCTCGTCGTAGGTCCACGCCGGGCCGACCGCGGCGAACTCCGAGCGCCAGTCGTTGGGCGGCCCGCCGTCGGGGGCGCCGTCCCGCCAGACGTACCAGTTCCGCTTCGGGTCCTCGCGCGAGGACCGGGAGGCGCGGAACCACGGGTGCTGGTCGGAGGTGTGGTTGGGCACCCAGTCCAGCACCACCCGGATGCCGCGCGCGTGGCAGTCGGCGACCAGGTCGTCGAGGTCGGCGAGCGTGCCGAACAGCGGGTCGACGTCGCAGTGGTCGGAGACGTCGTAGCCGAAGTCGGCCATGGGGGAGGGGAACACCGGCGAGAGCCAGACCGCCACGACCGACAGGTCGGCGAGGTGGTCCAGGTGCGCCCGCAGGCCGCGCAGGTCACCGACCCCGTCGCCGGCGGAGTCGGTGAACGACCGCGGGTAGACCTGGTAGACCGCGCCACGCCGCCACCACTCCGTCACTGGCCCTCCTGGCTGGCGCTCGTCGGCGTTACGACGGACCGTGTCGTGTCCGCGCGGACCCAGGCGGGTTGGGTCACGGGCGCGGGATGTTGCGCAGGTTGCTGCGGGCCAGGTCGATCATCTTCCCGACGCCGCCGCCGAGCACCTGCTTGGTGGCCGACGTCGCGAAGCCGCGGATCTGCTCCCCGGTGATCGCCGGCGGGATGGACAGCGCGTTCGGGTCGGTGACGAACTCCATGAGCACCGGGCCGGGGTCGGCCAGGCCCTTGGCCAGGGTGTCCCGGACGTCGCGGGGGTCCTCCACCCGCATCGACCGGATGCCGACGCCCTCGGCGATGGCGGCGAAGTCCGTCGGCTCGTGGTCGGTCTCGAAGTCGGGGATGCCGTCGACCATCATCTCCAGCTTCACCATGCCCAGCGACGCGTTGTTGAACAGCACGATCTTCACCGGCAGCCGGTGCAGCCGGACCGTGATCAGCTCCCCGAGCAGCATCGCCAGGCCGCCGTCCCCGCTCATCGACACCACCTGCCGGCTCCGGTCGGCGAACTGCGCGCCCACCGCGTGCGGCAGCGCGTTGGCCATCGAGCCGTGCCGGAACGAGCCGATCACCCGCCGGCGGCCGTTGGGGGAGAGGTACCGCGCCGCCCACACGTTGCACATGCCGGTGTCCACGGTGAACACCGCGTCGTCGGCGGCGACCTCGTCGACCAGCGACGCCGCGTACTCGGGGTGGATCGGCGTCCGCTGCGACACCCCCGACGTGTACGCCTCGACGACCTTCTCCAGCTTGCGCGCGTGCCGCAGCAGCATCCGGTCCAGGAACGACCGGTCCGTCCGCGTCCGCAGCAGCGGCAACAGCGCCTCGACCGTCTCCCGCACGGACCCGTGCACGCCCAG
>DATIMX010000425.1:0-2841 GCA_035474935.1 Geodermatophilus sp.
GGCCTGTCCGCCGAGCAGTTCTGCCAGGTGGTGCTGCTGCCGCAGGGCGACTTCGCCCGCTTCCTGCGAGCCGAGCCGGAGGACCGCGCCAGGCTGCTGCGCACCCTCTTCGACGTGGGCCGCTTCGCCCGCGCCGAGGACTGGCTGGCCGGCGAGCGCCGCGCCGCCGAGGAGGCGCTGCGTGGCGACCGGCACCGGATCAGCACCCTGCTGCACCGCGTGGCGCAGATCGCCGACGTCGAGGTGCCCGAGGAGCTGGCCCCCGAGCTGGTCGGCGCCCAGCCCGGCGCCTCGGTCAACGGATGGGTCACCGCCGTGCGCACCCGGGCCGCCGGCGCCCTCACCGCCGCCACCGCGGCGGCCGGGGCCGCGGCCGCGGACAGCACCCGCCTGGACGGCGAGCTGACCCGGGCTCGCGCCCTGGCCGACCGGCACGCCCGCCGCGACCGGGCCCGCGAGGACCTGGCCCGGCTCACCGCCGAGGAGGAGCCGCTGGGCCCGCTGCGGGTTCGGGCCGACGCGGGACGCCGCGCCGAGGCGCTGCGCGACGTACTGGAGAGCGCCGGCCGCACCGCGCTGGCCGCCGAGGCCGCCGCCACCGCCCTGGGATCGGCGCGCGCCGCGTGGGCCGAGGTGGCCGACGGGCGCGACGCCGACACGCTGCTGGCCCGCGAGCTGCGGGACGAGGCCGCGGCGGCCCGCGCACTGGTGCCCGAGGCCGACCGCGCCGCCGGCCTGGCCCGCGAGCTCACCCGGCTCGGCCGGGACGTCGAGGCCCTCACGGCCCGCTGCGAGGAGGGCACGCGCACCGCGGCGGCCTGGCCCGACCGCGTCGCCGCCGCGCAACGCCGGCTCGACGCCGCCTCGGCCGCCGCCGCTCGGCTGCCGGGCCTCACCGCCGCCGCCGACGCCGCCCGCACGGCCCTGGACGCCGCCACCCGCGCCGAGCGGGTCGCCGCCGAGCTCGCCGTCGCCCGGGAGACCGCGGAGGCCACGCGCACCGCGTGGGTCGAGGCCCGCGAGACCCTCGTGGAGGTGCGCGCCGCCCGCCTCGACGGCATGGCCGCCGAGCTCGCGACGGGCCTGGCACCCGGTGCCGACTGCCCCGTGTGCGGCGCCACGGAGCACCCGCGGCCGGCCACGCACACCGGCCCGCGGGTCTCCGCCGACGACGAGGAGGGGGCGCGGGCGGTCGTCGACGCGGCCGAGGAGCGCACGGCAGCCGCCCGCCGGGCCGTCGAGGAGCGCGAGCGGCAGCTCGCCGTTCTCCGCGAACGGGCCGGGGAGCTGCCGGCGGCCGAGCTGGCCGCACGCGCCGAGCAGGCCCGCGCCGAGCGGGACGAGGTCGCCGCGCTCGCCGAGGGCGTCGAGGCCGCCCGCCGGGACCTGGCCGCCCGCGAGGCCGGCCGCGACGCCGCGGTGGCGCAGCTCGCCGCCGACCGGGAGGAGCTGCAGCGGCGCACCGCCGAGCGGGACGGCCGCGCCGAGGCGCTGACCGAGCTCACCGCGCGGCTCGACGCCGCCCGCGGGGAGGACGACGACCTGCCGGCGCGGGTCCGGCGGCTGACCGTGGCCGCGGAGCGCTGCGAGGCGGTGCTGTCCGCCGAGGCCGAGGAGCTGCGCGCTCGCACGGCCGCCGACACCGCGCGGGCGACCGCGGGGGAGCGGGCCGCGGCCGCCGGGTTCGCCGACCTGCTCGACGCCGCGGACGCCCTGCTCGACGCGGGAGAGCTGACCCGCCTCGAGCGCCGCCTGCGGGAGCACGAGGAGGCCCGCTCGGTCGTCGCCGCGACCCTCGCCGACCCGGAGCTCACCGACCTGCCCCCGCGGCCCGACGTCGCCGCGCTGCAGCAGCGCTGCGCTGAGCTGACCACCCGCCGGGAGGAGGCGGTCGCTGCGCTCGAGCAGGCCCGGCGCTGCGCGGGCGCCCTCGACGCCCTGGCCGGGGAGGTGGTCTCCGCCGAGGTGGAGCTCGCCGAGCGCCGCGCCCGGGCCGGGCGGGTCGCCGGTCTGGCGGACCTGGTCAACGGCCGCGGCGCCAACACGCTGCGGATGCGGCTGCAGTCCTTCGTGCTGGCCGCCCGGCTCGAGCAGGTCGCCGAGGTCGCCAGCCGGCGGCTGCAGGAGATGTCCGGGGGCCGGTACACGTTCCTGCACAGCGACGCGCAGGCCCGGCACGGGGCCCGTGGCGGGCTCGGGCTGGACGTCTTCGACGAGTACACCGGCACCCGCCGGCCGACGAAGACCCTCTCCGGCGGGGAGAGCTTCATGGCGTCACTGGCGCTGGCCCTCGGTCTCGCCGACGTCGTCACCGCCGAGGCCGGCGGCATCCAGATGGACACGCTGTTCGTCGACGAGGGGTTCGGCACGCTCGACGCGCTGGCCCTCGACGCCGTCATGGACGTGCTCGACGAGCTGCGCCGCGGCGGCCGCACGGTCGGCGTCATCAGCCACCTCGAGGAGCTGCGCACCCGCATCCCCACCCGGCTGGAGGTCGTCGCCGGGCGGCAGGGGTCACGCCTGGCGGGCTGAGCGCCCCGCGGGGCCGGCGATCCGCAGGGCCGGGGCCAGGTCGGCGATCCGCTGCAGCAGCTCCTCCAGCGGATCGCCGCAGAGGTCGGTGAGGCGGCGGGTCGTCCGGGTCAGCTCGGCGAGGGTCAGCGGGTGCTCGGCGATCCCGGCGTTCGACCAGACCGGGGACATGCCCTCGTCCCGGTCGAGGTCGGCGTCGGTGTCCTGCCAGACGGTGTGCACCACCGCGGTGCGGATCGCGTACAGCTTGCGCACCTGGTGGGTCCACTCCAGGACGTCGTCGTTCAGCCGCCGGTCCCGGACGTGCAG
>DATIMX010000426.1:0-12861 GCA_035474935.1 Geodermatophilus sp.
GCGAGCCCAGCCGGCTGGCCCGCAGCTCCGGGAGGTCCTTGAGCGCGGCGTGCACCTGGTTGGCCCGGATGTGCGGGAAGGCCTTGGCGACCGCGTCCACCTCGGCCGGCGGCAGGCCGAGCGCGGCGCCGACGTCGCGGATGGCGTGCCGCACCCGGTAGGTGTCCATCATCGAGATGCAGCTGACCCGGTGGGCGCCGAAGCGGTCGATGACCGCGTCGTACACCTCCATCCGGCGGGCGGACTCCACGTCGATGTCGACGTCGGGCAGCTGGTGGCGCAGCGGGGAGAGGAAGCGCTCCATGAGCAGGCCGTACCGGATCGGGTCGACGTCGGAGATGCCCAGCAGGTAGGTGACCAGGCTGCCGGCGCCCGACCCTCGCGCCGCCGCCCGGACCCTCAGGCTCTTGATGAGGTCGACCACGTCGGCGACGGTGAGGAAGTAGGACGGGTAGCCGAGGGCGTCGATGACCGCCAGCTCGTCGTCCAGCCGCCGGGCCACCTCGGCGGTCCGGGGCATCCCCCGCCGGCCCAGCCCGGCCTCGCAGCGGGCTCGCAGCACCGCTGAGGGCCCCATCCCCTGCTCGGCCGGGGTGGTGACCACGTCGAGCTCGGGGTAGCGCACGGTGCCGACGCCGAGGTCGGCCCGGACGTCGACCGTGCACTGCTCGGCCAGCCGGGCGGTGCGCTCCAGCAGCCGGAGCGCCGCGTCGCGGTCGGGGCCGACGAGGTCCTCGGCGACCTCGGCCATCTCCTTGCCCGACTTCAGGTAGCCCTCGGCGGTGCGCCGGTCGACGTGCCGGGTGTCCAGCGGGACCAGCCGGCGCGCCGCGTCCAGGACGTCGGCGGTGGGCGCGTCGAGGGCGTCGACGTAGCGGACCGCGTTGGTCAGCACCGCCGGGACCCCCTCCGCGGCGGCGAAGCGCAGCAGCGCCTGCGCCCGGGAGCGGTCGCCCCGGCCGCGGTGGTGCACGACCTCGAGCACCAGCGAGCCGGGGCCGAACACCGCGCGCCAGGCGGCCAGCCGGGCGGAGGCCACGTCGGCCCGCCCGGCGGCCAGCGCCCGGCCCACCGGGGAGTCCGGGCCCAGCAGGGCCACCAGCCCGGGCGCGTGCTCGGCGGCCAGCGCCAGCGAGCTCACCGGCTCCCCGCGCGTGCCACGCAGGTGGGTGGCACTGGTCAGCCGGCACAGCGACCGCCACCCCGCGCCGTCCCGGGCCAGGAAGGTGACCCGCGGCAGCCGCAGGTCGACGCTCGCCCCGCCGCGGGCCGGTGAGCGGCGTCCGGTGCGGCCGGGTGCGTCGTCCGGCGGGCCCGGCCGACGAGCCCGTGCCCGCTGCGCCGAGTGCGCACCGCCGACCACGGGGGCCAGGGCCGGCGGGACCGTCGAGTCCACCGAGGGCGTCACCGCCAGGTCCACCCCGAACAGCGGTCGCACATCGGCCGCCCGGCAGGTCAGCGCGAACTTCACCGCGCCGTAGAGCCCGTCGCGGTCGGTGAGTGCCAGGGCCCGCATGCCGAGCTCGTCCGCCCGCTCGACCAGGTCGGTCGGGTGGTTGGCCCCGTACTGCATGGAGTAGCCCGAGGCGACGTGGAGGTGGACGAAGGGGTCGCTCACCTGCACGGCTCGCTGGCGCTCGCCGAGCGCGTTCGCGGTGCTGTGTCTACCGGTGAGCTCGCAAGCTCGCTCACTTCCCGTTCCGGTGCTCGGACCCGCCGACCACCCGGGGACGCGCGCGCCGGGGCGACTCCGGCGCCGGCGCGGTGCCCACGGCGTTCTCCACGACGGCGAGGAAGGCGCGCACGTCGCGGACCAGGTCGTCGGCCTCGCGGTCGGTGACGGCGTGGGACAGCCCGGCCTCGGCGGCGGCCCGCTTGGCCGCGCCGGCGGCGAAGAAGGTGGCCCACTCCCCCAGCTCGGGCGCCACCTGGCCGAGCAGCACCCAGGCGCTGCGCGGGCGGCGCCGCCCGGACTCCGGCCGGGTGCGGGCGGCCAGCACGCCGGCCGCAGCGCGCAGCGCGCCCAGGTGGGCGGTGGCGTAGCGCTGCCGGGCGTCGGCGCTCGCCGCCGCCTCGGCCAGCGCCCGGGAGGCCTGGTCGAGCAGCTGGCGGGCGGCCGGGGGCAGCGGCGGCGGCAGGGGCAGCTGGTCGGCCATGACGCGGACGGCTCCCATCAGTCGTGCACCCGCACGAGCGACCAGCGGTTGTCCCCCGACTCCCAGCTGAGGTCGAAGACGCCGGCGAAGCTCATCCGCGACCGGCCGGCCCGGACCGCCTCGACCCGCCACACCTCGCGGCTGGCGACCAGCTCGGCGGAGGCGCCACCGGCGCCCGCGGCACCGCGCTGCCACCACGGGACGGTCTCCACCCACGAGTCGAGCAGCTCGCCGACGACGTAGCGCGACTGCCCGCGCCAGAACTGCGCCGGCCCGAGCGGGCCGCGCTCGACCTGCACCTCCTCGCCGACCCGATCGCCGACCCCGCTCAGCACCCGGCTCATGACAGACTCCCCACCGCTCCGCCGCCCCACCACCGGCCCCGGCCCACCGCACCGGGTGGGGAAGGACCCGGGTGCGGTGGGAGACCGACGTCGATCGAACGCGTGTTCGAACGACGTCGAGTACACCCTGCCGCACCGACGACGTCAAGCGGGACGCGCGGCCGGGTGCGCCGGCTGCACGGGAGCCCGGGCCCGCAGCGGACCGCCAGGGCCGATGGCAGGATCGACGCATGAGCCGACCCGAGCACCCCCGGGTGGCCGCCATCTCCTCCCTGCTGGCCGAGTCCGGGGCGACCGGCCGGGTGCTCGAGCTGACCGGCAGCGCCCGCACCGCCGTCGCCGCGGCCGGAGAGCTCGGCGTCCCGCTCGGGGCCATCGCCAACAGCCTGCTGTTCGACGTCGACGGCGAGCCGCTGCTGGTCCTCACCAGCGGCGCCCACCGGGTCGACGTCGCGAAGGTCGCCGCGCTGCTCGGCGTCCGCGACGTGCGTCCGGCGTCGGCCGACTTCGTGCGCCGGCACACCGGCCAGCCGATCGGCGGCGTCGCCCCGATCGGCCACCCCGAGCCGATCGGCACGCTGGTCGACGTCGAGCTGGCCCGGCACGGCCGCGTCTGGGCCGCCGCCGGACACCCGCACGCGGTCTTCCCGACCAGCTACGAGGAGCTGCTGCGGCTGACCGGCGGGACCGCCGCCGAGGTCGGGGACGGTCCGCCGGCCCTGCCCGAGACGGTGGAGGTGCGCTCGTGACCGGGACGACGCCCGCCGCGCGGGTCACCGAGCTGCCCACCGGCTGGCTGCGCGACCACATGAACGAGGCGCTGGCAATCTACGGCGAAGCGATGGGCTACAGCCCCTCGGTGGTCGCCGGCAGGTACGGCTACGCCATCCAGCACACCGAGCGCCCCGGGTTCCGCGCGGTCGGCGCCTTCGTGGAGACCCACGACGGGGAGGTCCTCGTCGGGTTCGGCTACGGCTACCTGATCGCACCCGGCCAGTGGTGGCACGACCAGGTGCGCGCCGCGCTCGACCGGCGGACGGCGAAGCGCTGGCTGCCCGGCGCCTTCGAGGTCTGCGAGCTGCACGTGCACCCCGCCCACCAGAGCCGCGGGCTGGGCCGCCAGCTGCTGCACGCCCTGGTGGCCGGCCTGCCCTACCCGGCGGCGCTGCTGTCGACCCCGGACAACGACACCAAGGCCTTCCGGCTGTACCACGCCGACGGCTTCGTCGACCTCGCCCGCAACCACCGCTTCCCCGGCGACTCGCGCCCCTTCGCCATCCTCGGCGCCCGCCTGCCGCTGCCGCACCCCGCACCGCGGTCCGACCGCGCGTGACGGACGCCGACACCACCGTCGACGCCGTCGTCGTCGGCGCCGGGCACAACGGGCTGGTCGCCGCCTGCTACCTGGCCCGCGCCGGGCTGCGGGTGGAGGTCCTCGAGCGCGACGAGGTGCTCGGCGGCGCGGTCTCGACCGTCGAGCGCTGGCCGGGCGTGCGGGTCGACCGCGGCTCCAGCGCGCACGTGATCGTCCGGCAGAGCGGCATCGTCGAGGAGCTCGACCTCGCCGCGCACGGCCTGCGCTACGTCGACTGCGACCCGTGGGGCTTCGCGCCCGCCCCCTCCCCCGGCGACCCCGGCCCCGACGGCCGGCCGCTGGTGTTCTCCGTCGACCTGGACGCCACCTGCGCCTCGATCGCCGACGCCTGCGGGCCCGAGGACGCCGCCGCCTACCGCCGCTTCGTCGAGGTGTGGGCCCCGCGCAGCCGCGCCGTCGTCGGCTCCTTCGCGCGGCGGCCGACGGTGGGCGGGCTGGCCCGCTCCTTCTGGCCGCTCGGCGCCCCGGCCGACGGCCGGCCGCGGACCCCCGGCGGCGACCTCGCCGTCGACTTCCTCGGCTCCGGCGACGCGCTGCTCGACCGCTGGTTCACCAGCGAGCGGCTCAAGGCGGCCCTGGCCTGGTTCGGCGCGCAGTCCGGCCCGCCGATGTCGGAACCGGGCACCGCGGCGATGGTCGCCTGGGCGACGCTGCTGCACGACGTGCCGCCCGGCCACCCGGTGGGCGGCTCGGGCGGGCTCACCCAGGCGCTGCGCCGCCGGCTCGAGGCCGACGGCGGGCACGTCGCCCTGGGGGACGCCGCGACCCGGCTGCTGGTCGAGGACGGCCGGGTGACCGGCGTCGAGACGGCGTCGGGACGGCGGGTCGCGGCCCCGGTCGTCGTCGCCGCCTGTCACGTGCTGGCCACCCGCGACCTGGCCGGCGAGCACGCCCCGCCGGCGCTGGCCGACGCCGCCCCGCCGGTGGGCAACGGCTTCGGCCTGGTGGTGCGGGCGCTGACCGACGCCCCGCCGTCCTACCCGGGGGCCGACCCCGCGGCGGCGCTGGGCGGGCTGCAGCTGCTGTGCACCGACCGCGCGCAGCTGGCCGCCGCCCACGGCGACTGGCTGGCCGGCCGGCTGCCGCGCGAGCCGGTGCCGCTGGCGATGTGCTTCTCGGCCACCGACGACACCCTCGCCCCGCCCGGGCAGCACGTGGTCACCGTGTGGGGCCAGTGGTACCCCTACGCGCTGGCCGACGGCGGGGACTGGGACGCCCTCGCCGAGGCCGAGGCCGACCGGCTGGTCGCCGCCGTCGACCGCTTCGCGCCCGGCTTCGCCGCCTCGGTGCAGCGGACGTACGTGCAGACCCCGCTGCTGCTCGAGCGGGAACTGTCGCTGCTGCGTGGCAACGTCATGCACGTGGAGATGGGGCTGGCCAGCATGTTCGCCTTCCGGCCGACGCCGGCGCTGTCGGGCTACCGGGTGCCCGGCCTGGCCGGGCTCTACCTGGCCGGCGCCTCGACCCACCCCGGCGGTGGGGTGTCGGGCAACTCCGGGCGGACGGCGGCCCGCGTCGTCCTCGGCGACCGGGGCGTGCCCGCCCGTGCGCGGGAGGCCCTGCGGCGCGGGCTGACCCTGGTGCGCCGGTGAGCGGTCTGCTCGCCGCGCGGCCGGGCAGCCGGCCGGCCGTGCTCCCGTGGGCGCCGGCGGTGCTGCTGGTGCTCACGGCGATCGCCTATCCGCTGACCGACGACGGCGGCGCGGTCCGCGACGCGGTCACCTGGATGATCGTGCTGCTCGGCTCGACGGTGTCGGTGGTGCACGCGACGGTCAGCCGGGGAGCCCGCACCGGGGCCGGCGTCCTGCTGGTCACCGCGGCCACCGCCGTGGTGTTCGAGGCGGTCGGCCTGGCCACCGGGTTCCCGTACGGCGAGTACACCTACAGCGACGACCTCGGGCCCACGCTGCTCGGCGTCCCGTTCCTCGTGCCGCTGGCCTGGCTGATGATGGCGTGGCCGAGCTGGCTGCTGGCCCGCCGGCTCACCCGCGACGTGCGGTCCGGCCGCCGGCGCCCGGCCCGCGTGGGAGTGGCCGCGGCCGTGTTCGCCGTGTGGGACGTGGTCCTCGACCCGCAGATGGTGCAGGCCGGCTACTGGACCTGGGCGCACCCGCGGCCGGGGCTGCCGGGCATCGACACGGTCCCGCTGACCAACCTGGCCGGCTGGCTGCTGGCCGGGCTGGTCCTCATGGCGCTGCTCGACCTGCTGGTCACCCGCACCGCGGTGGAGCCGCCGCGCACCGGCGACGGCGCCCCGCTGCTGGTGCTGGGCTGGATGACCCTCGGTGGCGCGCTGGCGCACGCCGGCTGGCTGGGGCTGCCCGGTTCCGCGGTGTGGGGCGTGCTGCTCGCCGTCCCGGCGCTGGTCGCCCTGGCGGCGCAGGCCCGCCGGTCGTCGTGAGCTCCCGGCTGCTGCGGGTCCTCTCCGGCGCGGCGGTCGCCGGAGCGGTGCACGCGGCGGTCAACGTGGCGCTGCTGCGCCGTCCCCCGCCGGGGCCGCCGCCGGTGCGCCGGCCGGTCACCGTCGTCCTGCCGGTGCGCGACGAGGAGGAGCAGGTCGGCGGCTGCCTGGCCGCGGTGCTCGCCCAGGAGGGGGTGCCGGACCTGCGGGTGGTCGTGGTGGACGACGGCTCGACCGACGGCACCGCCGACGTCGTGCGCGCGGTCGCCGACCCGCGGGTGCGCCTGGTGGCCGCGAGCGACCCGCCGCCGGGCTGGCTGGGCAAGCCGCACGCCTGCGCCACCGGGGCCGGCCTCGCCGCGGACGCGGACGACGGCGTGCTGGTCTTCCTCGACGCCGACGTCCGGCTGTTCCCCGACGCGGTGGCCGGCGCGGTCGCCGTCCTGGACGCGCACGGCCTGGACCTGGTCTCCCCCTGGCCGCGGCCGGTGACCGCGAGCGTGGCCGAGCGCCTCGTGCAGCCGCTGGGCCCGTGGCTGTGGGTCACCGCGCTGCCGGTGCGGCTGGCCGAGCGCTCGCGGCGGCCGTCGCTGACCGCGGCCAACGGGCAGTTCCTCGTCGTCCGGCGGTCGGTGTACGCGCGGGCCGGCGGGCACGGCGCGGTGCGCGGCGAGGTACTCGAGGACGTCGCCCTCGCCCGGGCGGTGAAGCGGGCCGGCGGCCGGGCGGTGCCGGTCGACGGCTCACGGCTGGCCGCCTGCCGGATGTACGACGGCTGGCCGGCGCTGCGGGCCGGCTACGCCAAGTCGCTGTGGGCCTCGGTCGGCGGGTCGCCGGGGGCCAGCGTGGCCGTGGCGGCCGGGCTGAGCGCCGTGTGGGTGCTGCCCGCGCTGGCCGCGTTGCGCGGGTCGCGGGCCGGGCTGGTGGGCTACGCGGCGGGGGTGGCCGGGCGGGCGGTGTCGGCCGCGGCGACCGGCAGTCGGGTCTGGCCGGACTCCCTGGCGCACCCGCTGTCGATGCTGCTGTTCGACGTCCTGCTGGCCGGGTCGGTGCGCGGGCGGCGGCGGGGCACGCTGTCGTGGCGGGGGCGTGCCCTGTAGGAACGCCCGGTGCCATCGTCAGGGCCTCCCGGCGGCTCCGGCACCGTCGGCCGAGCCCTCGCCGAGGCCGCCGCGCTGTCCCTCGCCTGGCACGTCGTCCTCGTGGCCGCCGCGTACGGCCTGCCGCCGCTGACGCCGTCGTGGTCCCCCGACCTGGGCGCCACGGTGGTCAACCTGGTGGCCGCCCTCGTGCCGGTGGCCGTGGTCCTGCGCCGCGGGTGGACCTCCCGCCCGTGGCTGCGACTGCGCCGACCGCGGCGTCCCCTGCTGCTCGTGCCGGTGCTCGCAGTGGCGCTCTCCTACGGGGTGCCGGGGATCGCCGGCAGGCCGGAGGTCCTGCTGTCCAGCGCCGCGCTGTTCCTCGCGGTCGGCGTCAGCGAGGAGCTGCTGAGCCGCGGCGTGGTGCAGGAGGTGCTGGCCCCGCTGTCGCCGCGGGCGCGCGTGGTGTGGGTGGGGGTGCTGTTCGGGCTCGGGCACGTCCTGTCCGCCGTCGCCTTCGGCCGGGCGGTCGACGACACGGTCGCCCAGGTGGTGTCCACGACCGCCTTCGGCGCCGGGTTCGCCGCGCTGCGCCTGCACACCGGGGTGCTGTGGCCGCTGGTGCTCCTGCACGGGTCGGACGACTGGGTGCAGGTGAACTCGCCGGGGGCGGCGCCCTGGCCGTGGCAGCTCGCGGTCGCGGTCGGCTACGCGACGGCCGCCTGGTGGCTGACCCGCCCGGCCGCTCTCGCCGCGCTGCCCGACCGGGGGTGGCCGAGGATGACCGGGTGACCAGCCCGATCGCGCGCGTGCACTTCGACCCGGCAGCCATGGACGGCGGCGCCTTCTACCGGGTGCTCAACTCCGTCGTGGTGCCCCGCCCGATCGCCTGGGTGGCCAGCCGCTCGGCCGAGGGCGTGGTGAACCTGGCGCCGCACTCCTTCTACACCGTGGCGTGCGTCGTCCCGCCGGTCGTGCAATTCACCTCCGTGGGCCGCAAGGACACGCTGGACAACGTCGAGGCCACCGGCGAGTTCACCGTCAGCCTCACCCCGGAGTGGCTGTTCGAGCAGGTCAACGCCACGGGCACCGACTTCCCGCACGGCGTCAGCGAGGCCGAGGAGGTCGGCGTCGCGCTGGAGCCGAGCGAGCGGGTCGGCGTCCCCCGGGTCGCGGAGTCGCCGATCGCGGTGGAGTGCACGCTGCACTCGACGGTGCGGCTGGGCGACAGCACGGTGGTGTTCGGCCGGGTCGAGGTGATCAGCGTGTGGGAGAGCGCGGTCGAGGGCGGACGGCCGCGCATCGAGCGTCTGAAGCCGCTGGCCCGCCTGGGTGGCAACGAGTGGACGGCGCTCGGCGAGATCCGCGAGATCAAGCGGATTCCCTACCGCCGCTGGACCGAGGACCCGACCATCGGCGAGAACCTGCGCGACCAGTAGCGCCCGGGGACGGCACGCGGCCGCGCTGGTGAGGCGGGGCGCCCTGCGAGGCGTGCGCGAGGAGCGGGGGCCGGAGGCTCCCCGACGAGTGCACGGAACACGCTCAGCGCAGCAGGGGGACGGCACCTGGCCGCGGTGCGGTCCGGTCGGACCGCAGTGTCATCGCGGTGCGGCCCGGGAGGACCGCGATGTCACGGCAGGTGCGCGGCGATGTCCTCGGCGGCGTCGGCGCCGAAGGCGTCGGCGAAGCGCTCGAGGAACGGCTCGCGCCGCAGCTCGTACTCCTGGGTGCCGATGACCTCGACGGCCTCGGTGGCGACCGCGGACCCCAGCTGGGTGGCCCGCTCGAGTCCCAGCCCCCACATCCGGCCGGCGATGAACCCGGCGCGCAGCGCGTCGCCGCCGCCGGTGGGCTCGACCGGCTTGGTCTCCGGGACGGCGATGACCTCGATCGGCTCGGCGCCGGCCTGCCGCACGAGCACGCCGTCGGCCGCCCGCGTGGTGATCCAGGTGCCCACCCGGTCGAGCACCTCGGCGTCGCTCCACCCGGTCTTCTGCAGCAGCAGCGCGGCCTCGTACTCGTTGGTGAACAGCAGGTCCGCGCCGTCGACGAGGTCGCGGATCATCTCGCCGTCGGCCCAGGCCAGCTGCTGGCTGGGGTCGGCGGCGAAGGCGTAGCCGCGGTCCCGGCACTCCTGGGTGTGCCGCACCATCGCCGTCGGGTCGTTGGGGCCGACGACGACCAGGTCCAGCGCGCCCACGCGGTCGGCGACCGGGGCCAGCTCGATGGACGAGGCCTCCGACATCGCGCCCGAGTAGAACGACGCGATCTGGTTGTTCACCGCGTCGGTGGTGCAGACGAAGCGGGCGGTGTGCTTGAACTCCGACCAGTGCACGCTCGCGGTGTCCACGCCGTGCCGGGTGAGCCAGGCGTCGTAGTCGGCGAAGTCGTTGCCCACGGCGCCCACCAGCACCGGCGCGAGGCCGAGCAGCCCCAGCCCGTAGGCCATGTTGGCGCCGGCGCCGCCGCGGTGCTGCACCAGGTCGTCGACCAGGAACGACAGCGACACGTTCTCCATCTGGCCCTCGACGAACTGCTCGGTGAACTTCCCCGGGAAGGTCATCAGGTGGTCGGTGGCTATGGAGCCGGTGACGGCGACGGGCACGGGGGCGCTCCCTCGGGGTGGCGTGCAGCGGGACGCCCGGTGGACGTCGGACGACGACCCCAACACCTTAGGAGCCGGGTTCGGCGCCCGCCGGACGGCGGCGGCCGGCCGGGACCCGGTGCCCGCCGGGTCCTCGCGGCGGCACGGCCGCCCCCAGCCGGCGGCCCCTCGGCCGGGGCGGCGGAGGTCTCCGGCTCCTCGGGCGTCTCGCGCTCCCGCCATCCGCGGGCCGGCGTCCTCGGGCAGGACGGAGCCCGGACCGAAGGGTGGTCCTCCTTCAGTCGGCCAGCGCCCGCCGCAGCGCCGTCCCCAGCTGGGCGACGCCGACGACGCCGAGCAGGCAGCCGACCGCCGTCCCGCAGGTGACCACCGCCGCGGACCAGCCGAGGCCGGCCACCACCCCGGCCCCGCCGAGGGTGAAGCCGGTCATGACGACCCGGGTGGGGCGCTCCCAGACCGACAGCTCCCCGGTCTCGGTGACGCCTGCCTGCCCGGCCCGGGCGCGCAGGTAGTCCGGCAGCCAGCACAACCCGCCGAACGCCGCGGCCAGCCAGCCGGGGGAGCCGGCGACCCAGAGCGCGGCGGCGAACGCCGCCTCGCTGAGCCGGTCGACGGCCGAGTCGAGGACGAAGCCGCGCCGCGAGGCCCGCCCGGTCGCGATGGCCAGCGCCCCGTCGAGCCCGTCCAGGACGGCGGAGAGCCCGACCAGCACCCCGGCGAGCACGAGCCACGGGCCCCCGGCCGCAGCCGGGACGACGGCGGCCGCCGCGACGAGCAGCCCCGCGGCGGTCACCGCGACCGGCGGCAGCCCGGCGACCGGTCGGGCCAGCGCGTACACGCCGGACAGCCAGCCGTGCACCAGCCGGCTGGCCGCCGGGTCGGCCCCGCCGTGCCACGTCGACCAGGCGGCGAGGTACTCCTCGCGGCTCAGCACGGCGCCCGCTCCACCAGCGCAGTCCACCAGGCGCGGTGGACCGGGGACAGTGGAGGGGTGCTCGCCGGTCTGTCCCCCGCCCGACGCCGCCTGGTCGTCACCGTCCTGGCCCTCGTGGTCGTCGCCGTCCTGGCCACCGGCGCGGCGCTGCTGCTGGGCCGGCCGTCGGGCGCCGCGGGCCGCGAGCCGGTGTCCCAGGAGACCCCCGGCCCGGTGCTGCTCGTGCCCGGCTACGGCGGCTCGACCGCGTCGCTGCAGCAGCTGGCCGACCGGCTGACCGCCGAGGGGCGCGACGCCACGGTGGTCGATGTGCCCGGCGACGGCACCGGTGACCTCGGGGAGTCCGCCGACGCGCTGGCCGAGGCGGCCGACGCGGCGCTGGAGCGCACCGGTGCCGAGAGCGTGGACGTCGTCGGCTACTCCGCCGGGGGTGTGATCGCCCGGCTGTGGGCGGCCGACGGCGGCGCGGCCGTCGCCCGCCGCATCGTCACCCTCGGTTCCCCGCACCACGGCACGACGCTGGCCGACGTGGCCGGGCAGGTGGCACCGGAGCAGTGCCCCGAGGCCTGCCGCCAGCTGGCCACCGCCAGCCCGTTGCTCACCAGGCTCAACGCGGACGACGAGACGCCGGAGGGGCCGGCCTGGGTCTCGATCTGGACGGCGCAGGACGAGACGGTGACCCCGCCGGACTCCGCCCGGCTGGAGGGAGCGCTGGAGCTGCCGGTGCAGTCGGTCTGCGCCGGTGCCCGCGTCGGCCACGGCGACCTACCGCGCGACCCGCTGGTGCAGGCGATGGTGCTGGAAGAGCTGGGCGCCGCGCCGCCGGCCGCGCTGGGTCCCGACGACTGCGCCCGCCTCGGCGGCTGAGGAAGGACCTCGTCCTGCCGCGGCCGGGCCGTTGACACATGCAGGTGAATACCTGCATGATGCTGGTCGTGGGCAGGGACATCCGCGATGTCGACCAGGTCTTCAAGGCCCTGGCCGACGGCACGCGGCGGCTGTTCCTCGACCGGCTGCGCGAGCAGGACGGGCAGACGCTGGGCGAGCTCTGCGCCCGGCTCGGCATGGCCCGCCAGTCGGCCACCCAGCACCTCGACGTCCTCGTCCGCGCCGGTCTGGTCACCGTCGTCCGTCGCGGCCGGGAGCGGCTGCACTTCCTCAACCCGGCGCCCCTGCACGACATCGGGGAGCGCTGGATCTCGTCGTTCGACCGACCCCGCCTGGTGGCGCTCTCCGCCATCCGGTCCCGAGCAGAGGAGCTCGCCGTGTCCGAGTCCGTCCCGACCTACGTGTACGTCACCTACATCCGCGCGAGCGCCGGGCAGGTGTGGCACGCGCTCACCGACGCAGACCTCACCGCCCGCTACTGGGGGCACGCGAACGTCTCCGACTGGCAGCCCGGCTCCAGCTGGGAGCACCGGCGCACCGACGACTCCGGCACCGTCGACGTGGCCGGCCGCGTGCTCGAGGCCGACGCACCACGGCGCCTGGTCATCACCTTCGGCTCGCCCGACGGCGAGCAGCCGCCGGACGGGAACTCGGTCGTGACCTTCCTGCTCGAGGAGCAGGGCCGGATCGTCCGGCTCACCGTGACCCACGAGAACCTGGCCGACGAGAAGGCGCTCGGGGAGATCTCGCACGGCTGGCCCGCGGTGCTGGCCAACCTCAAGTCGCTGCTGGAGACCGGCGAGGTGCTGCCCGAGGCCCCGTGGGAGATGGCGCCGGCGGGGAGGACGTCGTGACCGGGACGGCCGCACCCGCGCTGACGGAGGAGGTCACGCTCGCCGTCCGCGCCGCGGGCTACGCCCTCGAGGGTCTCGCGGAGGTCACCGCCGCGGATCTCGGCCGGCCGACGCCGTGCGGCGACTGGGACCTGCGGACCCTCCTCCTGCACCTCGCCGACGCTGCCGACGCCCTCTCCGGCCTCGTCGCCACCGGCGAGCTGGTCTTCCCGGCGCCGCGGTCGG
>DATIMX010000427.1:0-6371 GCA_035474935.1 Geodermatophilus sp.
CTCGCCGGCGAAGGCGGGGGAGGTCCGCCGCAGGGTGAGCGCAGCCCGGTACAGCGACAGCACCGAACCGGGGTCGTCCTCCTGGGCGGCGGCGGTCAGCGACTCCCAGCCCTCGGGCATCGGCAGCCAGGTCTCGGCGCGCGGGGAGAAGCCGTAGGACGGCGCGGTGCCCGACCACGGCACCGGGATGCGGCAGGCGTCACGCCCGCGCTCGGTGTGCCCGGACCGCTCCCAGATCGGGTCCTGCAGCGCCTCGTCGGGCAGGTCGACGTCGGGCATGCCCAGCTCGTCGCCGTTGTAGAGGTAGGCCGCGCCGGGCAGGGCCAGCTGCAGCAGCGCCGCCGCCCGCGCCCGCCGGGTGCCCTGCGCGCCGCCGCCGTAGCGGGTGACGTGCCGGGGGCGGTCGTGGTTGGACAGCACCCAGCAGGCCGGCGCCGGCGTCCCCGCCACGGTGGCCAGCGAGTGGACGACGGCGTCGCGCAGCTCGTCGACGTCCCAGTCGGCGGTCAGCAGCGTGAAGTTGAACGCCAGCTGCAGCTCGTCCGGGCGCAGGTACCGGGCGAGCCGGTCGTCGTCCGTCACCCACACCTCGCCGACGGCCATGGTGCCGGGGTACTGGTCGAGGACGGTGCGGATCCGCCGGTGCACGTCGTGCACGTGGTCGTCGTCGAACCGGTGGTCCCCGGGCCCGTGGTCGTCGAGCAGGCCGGTGTCCTCCATGGGCTGCATGTCCGGCAGCCCCTCGGGCTTGGCCATGCCGTGGGCGACGTCGATGCGGAAGCCGTCGACGCCGCGGTCGAGCCAGAACCGCATCGTCGTCTCGAGGTCGGCGACGACCTCGGGGTCGGTGAAGTCCAGGTCGGGCTGCTCGGGAGCGAAGATGTGCAGGTACCACTGCCCGTCCGCCACCCGGGTCCAGGCCGGCCCGCCGAAGACCGAGGGCCAGTTGTTCGGCGGCTCCGCGCCGTCCGGACCGCGGCCGTCGCGGAACAGGTAGCGGGCCCGCTCGGGCGACCCGGGGCCGGCCGCCAGCGCCGCCTGGAACCAGGCGTGCCGGTCGGAGGTGTGGTTGGGCACGAGGTCGACGGTCACCCGGATGCCGAGCGCGTGGGCCTCGGCCAGCAGCGCGTCGAACTCGGCGAGGTCGCCGAAGACCGGCTCGACGTCCCGCGGGTCGGCGACGTCGTAGCCGTGGTCGGCCATGGGGGAGGGGTAGAACGGCGTGATCCACAGCGCGTCGACGCCCAGCGCGGCCAGGTGCGGCAGGCGGGCGCGGATGCCGGCCAGGTCGCCGACGCCGTCGCCGTTCCCGTCGGCGAAGCTGCGGATGTAGACCTGATAGAACACCGCGTCCCGCCACCAGTCGGCGTCGGTACGGCGGGCGGCGGGCAGGGACGTGTCCGGGCTCACCGGTCTCCTCGTGTGGCGTCCATGTGGGTGGCCCCGTCCCGAGGCTCGCGCCGAGCTTGCGAGGCGTGAGGAGGACGGGGTCCTCTTTCAGGCGATGGAGAGGCCGCCGGGCGCGTCGTCGGGCCAGCGGTTCTGCATGCTGCGCGCGGCCATCTCCAGGTAGCCCCACAGGGTCGCGTCCTGCTCGGGGGTCAGCTCCAGGGAGTCGACGGCGTCGCGCATGTGGCGCAGCCACGCGTCGCGCTCGGCGGAGCCGATGGCGAACGGCGCGTGCCGCATCCGCAGCCGGGGGTGGCCGCGCTGCTCGGAGTAGGTGGTCGGGCCGCCCCAGTACTGCTCGAGGAAGCCGCGCAGCCGGCTCTCCGCGCCCGCCCAGTCGTCCTGCGGGTACAGCGGCGCGAGGACCGGGTCGGCGCGCACCCCCGCGTAGAAGCGGGCCACGAGCCGACGGAAGGTGGGGGCGCCGCCGACCTCCTCGTAGAAGGTCCGCGCCGACGGCAGGGATCGGCTCATGCCTCCGATGGTCCCGCAGCCTGTGGCGCCGCTGCCACGTGACCCTGGGTACGCACGTAGCCCACGAGTGGCGGGACGACGGCCAGCAGCCCGAGCGCGCCGATGAGGACCATCACGGTCCCGGGCGTCAGCTCCTCGGCCAGGGCGCCGGCGCCGAGCACGCCGATGCCCTGGACGCCGTAGAGCCCGCTGACCGCGACGCCGAAGGCGCGGCCGCGGTAGGCCGGGGCCACCGACTGCACGAAGGCGACGTTGAGCGGGATGCTCCAGGCCGCCCCGAGCCCGGCGACGAACAGGAGGACGACGACGGTCGCGTAGGCGCCGGTGCCCGGTCCGCTCCAGACGGTGACCAGGCCGGCGAGCAGGAGCGGCGCCAGCGAGAGCGCGACGAGGGGCGGCACGAGGCGCTCGCGGCGCTCCTGCGTGAGGGCGCGGGCGATCAGCAGCCCGCCCACGGTGACCCCCGCCGGGTTGGCGCCGAGCAGGATGCCGACCTGCGCCGGGCCCTGGCCCAGCTGCTCGACCAGCGGCGCGGCGATGCCCTCGGGCGCGTTGGTGAACAGCATCCCCACCCAGGTGACGGCGATGATCGCCAGCAGCCGCGGCGTCCGGCCGATCAGCCGCAGCCCCTCGGCCGCGTCCCGCCACATCGAGCGGGGTCCCTCGGCGTCGCCGCCGTCGTCAGGGGCCGGGCGGCGCTGCAGCCGCGCCCACAGCCACACCGCCGAGACCGCGAAGGTCCCCGCGTCGAGCAGCAGCGCCGCCGACGGGGTGAGGACCGCGACGAGCGTGCCGCCCAGGACGAACCCCAGGACCTGCGCCACCTGCGAGCCGACGTTGGTCAGGGACGTCGCCAGCGCGTACCGGTCGCCGTCGAGGACGTCGGCCATGAGCGCCGAGCGGGCCGACTCGAACGGCGGCCCGCACACCGCGACGACGAGCAGCAGACCCAGCAGGAGCGGCAGCGGCGTCCCGGGAACGGCCATCCCGGCGACCAGCAGGGCGCGCGCGGCGTCGGTGGCGATGAGCACGCGGTGCCGGGGGAACCGGTCGGCCAGGGTGGACAGCAGCGGCCCGCCGAGCAGCCACGGCAGGTAGCTGATCGCGAAGGTGATCGCCGACAGCAGCGGCGAGTCGGTGCGCTGGTAGACCAGCACGGTCAGCGCGACGCGGGCCAGCTCGTCGCCGATGGTCGACAGCAGGTAGGTGCCGAACAGCGGGCGGAACTCGTGGACGGCGAACAGGTCCCGGAAGGTCGCCGGGCGGGAGGTGGCGCCGGCCGCGTGCCTGCCGGCCGGCGCGCTGCCGCTCAGGACGCTCCCGCCGGTGTGCCGGCCGCGGACAGCAGCGGCACGGGGGTGCGGATGCCCTCGAGGGCGAAGCGCTCCTTGAGCCGCAGCCGCAGCTCGCGGCCGACCCGCCACTGGTCGGCGTTGGTGGTGCGGACCTGCAGGCGCATCACGACGCCCTCGGCGGTGATCATCTCGACTCCGAGGGACTCCGGCTCGGCCAGCAGCACGTCGGCCCACTCCTCTTCGGCGTACATCGTGTCGGCCGCCTCCTGCATGACCGTCCGGCAGCGCTCCAGGTCGGTGTCGTGGGCGACCGGCATGTCGATGACGACCTGCGCGTAGCCCTGGCTCTTGTTGCCGACCCGCAGGATCTCGCCGTTGCGGGCATACCAGACCACGCCGTTGACGTCACGCAGCCGGGTGATCCGCAGGCCGACCGCCTCGACGGTGCCGCTGGCCTCCCCGAGGTCGACGACGTCGCCGACGCCGTACTGGTCCTCGAGGATGATCCCGATCCCGGCGATGAAGTCCTTGACGAGGTTCTGCGCGCCGAAGCCGAGCGCCACGCCGACCACCCCGGCGCTGGCCAGGATGGGCGCGAGGTTGATGCCCAGCTCGCCGAGCACGAGCACCACCGCGATGGCCAGCACCACGATGGAGGCGCAGCTGCGCAGCACCGACCCGATGGCCTCGGCCCGCTGGGTGCGCCGCGCGGTCAGCTGCTCGGCGCCGTCCCCCAGGGCGGTGGCGCGCAGCCGCCGGGCCCGCAGGATCGAGGGCAGCGGGCCCACCGCGGTGGTGTCGGTCAGCCGACGGATCGCCCGGTGCGCCAGGTACCGCACCAGGACGGCGACCACGACGATGAGCAGGATCCGCGCCGGTGTGGCGATCAGGGCCCGGGCGTTCTCCGCCAGCAACTCGGCGCCCGACCACTCGTAGACCTGCTGGCAGAGCCAGTAGTCGGCGCAGTCGGGTACCGAGCCGGTCCCGGCGTCGTCGGCGGCGGCGATGGTGATCACGGAGGGTGAAGCGGTCATCACGGCGATACTCTCAGGCGCTGGAAGGCAACCCCGTGTTGTCATCGTGCCGGAATGGTGTGGCGCGGCACACCCACCGGGATCAGCCGGTCAGTCCGGTGTGCGCGGCGAGGAAGGCCAGCTGGTCGGCGGCCAGCCCCACGGTCCGGCTGACCGCCCGGGCACCGTGGCCGACCGAGGTCTCCCGCCGCAGCAGGACCGGCGCGTCGGACGACGTGGCGTGCTGCAGCGCCGCGGCCAGCTTGCGGGCGTGCAGCGGGTCGACCCGGGTGTCGGACTCGAACGTCGTGACCAGCACCGCCGGGTACGCCGTCCCCTCGCGGACGGCGTGGTACGGCGAGTAACCGAGCAGCCAGCCGAGCTCGGTCTTGTCCTCCGCAGTGCCGTACTCGTCGTTCCAGGTGCGCCCCAGCCCGAACCGCTCGTAGCGGACCATGTCCAGCAACGGCGCGCTGCAGACGACGGCGGCGGCCAGGTCGGGACGCTGGGTCAGCGTGGCGCCGACCAGCAGCCCGCCGTTCGATCCGCCGAAGACGCCCAGCTGGTCGTGCGTCGTCCAGCCCTGCGCGACCAGGTGCTCGCCGGCCGCGGCGAAGTCGTCGAAGACGTTCTGCTTGCGTTCCCGCATCCCGGCGCGGTGCCACTCCTCGCCGTGCTCGGAGCCGCCGCGCAGGTTGGCCACCGCCCAGACGCCGCCCGCGGCGACCCAGGCCAGCGCCTGCGCGCTGTAGGCCGGGGTGAGCGAGACGTTGAACCCGCCGTACCCGTAGAGCACCGTCGGGCGCGGCGTGTCCGGGGTGCCCTCGCCGGAGAGGACGAACAGGTGGACCGGCGTCCCGTCGGCGGAGGTCGCGTGGGTCTCCACCACCCGCACCCCGGGGACCTCGCCGGCCACGGGCGCCCGCTCCCAGTCGGTCAGGGCGGTCGGCTCGGCGGCGTCCCAGCGCAACACCGACGGTGGCGTGGCGTGGTCGGTGAAGCCGACCCACGCGGTGCTGCCGCCCTCCGGCGGCGCGCTCACCCCCGAGACGCTGCCCGGACGCAGGTCGGACACCTCGGCCACCCGGCCCGAGCCGTCCCCGGCCCACACCGACAGCCGGTCGGTGGCGTCGACCGAGTGCACCGCGAGCACCTGCAGGCCGCCGTCCGGGCCGTCGACGAGGGCCACGTCGGTGAGGACGCCGTCCGCCTGCTGCGGGACGACGTCCCGCCACGCCTCCGGCGCCCAGGACGACGGGTCGGCCGGGTCGGCGACCGCCAGCCGCCAGCGCGGGGTGCCACGGTCCGACATCAGCCACAGCCGGCCGTCGCGGGCCACCCAGGCGGCGGTCTGGGCGTCGACGCCGACCTGGAGCTCGCGCAGGGCGCCGTCCCCGGTGAGGTCGGCCAGCCACACGTCGTCCCGCGGGGCGGTGCCCACGGAGGCGGAGACGACCAGCCACCGGCCGTCACGGCTGGTGCGCGCCCCGAAGTAGGTCGCGGGGTCGCTGCCCTCCCCGTGGACGAGGACGTCGCCGTCGGGGTCGGCGCCGACGCGGTGACGCCACACCCGCCGGTGGAACTGCTCCTCGCCCGCGGGCACGACCTCGGGCGCCAGCCGGCGGACGTAGAACAGCTCCTCGCCGCCGGGGAGCCAGGCGACGGGGGAGTAGCGGCAGCGGTCGATCGGGCCGTCGAGGATCTCGCCGGTGGCGACGTCGAGGACGTAGAGCAGCGACTCCTCGTCGCCGCCGACCGAGATCTGGTAGGCCAGCCGGTCGCCCTCCCAGGACGGTGCCCAGGCGTCGAGCGTCGTCGTGCCCGCGGGAGAGGAGCAGTTCCACCGCCGGGTGTGGCGCCACCGCGTGGGCGGCAGCGCGGACGACGACGTCCTCGTGCACGGCGAGGGCAGCGACCCGACCATGTACTTCGGGGTGCACACCAGCCGGGACGGCCGCTTCCTGGTCGTCTCCGGCTCGGCCGGCACCGCGCCCCGCGACGACGTCTGGGTGGCCGACCTGTCGGGCGATGCACCTGGAGACCCACCCACCCTGCGCGACTTCCAGGTCGGCGTCGACGCCCAGACCGCGGCGTGGGTCGCCCGCGACGGCCGGCTGTGGCTGATGAGCGACCGCGGCAC
>DATIMX010000428.1:0-1543 GCA_035474935.1 Geodermatophilus sp.
AGCCAGCCCTGGCCGTCGGCGACGTCGAAGTCCAGGCCGCCGCCGGACGCGCGTTGCACGTGGCCGGGGGAGGGCAGCAGCCCGACGAGTTGCACGGCCTGGTCCACCGGCAGGTCCTGCGGCGGGCGGTCGAAGTAGTACCAGCTGGCCGCGCAGACCCCGTACAGGGACGGCCCGAACTGGGCGTAGTTGACGTAGAGCTCGAGCATCCGCCGGTCGTCGAGGGCGAGGGCCAGCTCCGCGGACAGCCCGGCCTCGACCGCCTTGCGCCAGGCGCTCATCTCCTGGTTGAGGAAGAGGTTCTTGGCGACCTGCTGCGGGATGGTGGAGCCCGACGGGTCCTCCTCGCCGGACAGGTGCGCCTGCGCGCGGGCGAGCATCTCGCCCCAGGTGAAGGCGCCGGCGCGGTAGGGCAGCTTGGCGTCCTCGTGCGCGATGACCGCGGCGAGGAAGTTGCGCGAGACGTGCTCGACCGGCACCGACTGCTGGATCGCGCCGTCCGGGTTGGCCGCCATGAACGCCGTCGTCGGCGGGTCGACCCAGCGCAGCGACACCATCACCAGCGCCTGGACGGCGAAGCCGACCGCGAGCACCTTCCCCACCCGCCGGGCGAGCAGCCGGCGGGAGCGGGACCGGTCCGGGCGGTCGTCGCGGTCCCGTCGTCCGCCGCTGGGGCGCGGCTCGTCCCTGTCGCGGCGGCGCCGTCGGCGCCCGGGCTGCTCATCCGGCGCCGGACCGTAGCCGTCGTACCCGTACCGGTCGGCGACGTCGTCCCACGAGGAGCGCGGCGGGACCGCGGCCGAGCCGTCGTCGTAGCCGGACCAGTCGTCCGCGGGCCGGTCGGCGGTCGTGGTGCCACGGGTCCGGCGGCGGACGGCGGGCCAGCGATCCGGTGAGCCGTACGGCATGGGGCGGTGGTCTCCCTGGTGGACGCGAACCGTCATGGTACGGCGGCGGAGCGTGAGGACTGGGGAGTCGTGCGGTGAGTTCCGCGACGCCGGCCGGTCTGCCCTCATATGGAAAGGACACAGCTGGACCTCGCCCCGCAGGCGGCCGAGCTGGCCCGGGTGGTGGCCGGCATCCGCGACGACCAGCTCGGCGACCCGACGCCGTGCGCCGGCACCCCGGTGGCGGGGCTGCTCGCGCACGTGGTGGGCCTGATCGCGGCCTTCCGCATGGCCGCGGAGAAGACGCCGGTGGCCGGTGGGCCGTCGGCGTTGCCGGACGACCTCCCGCCCGACTGGCGCACCCGGATCCCCGCCCAGCTCGACGCGCTGGTGGCCGCTTGGCAGCAGCCCTCGGCATGGGAGGGGACCGCGGAGGCCGGTGGCGTGGTCATGCCCGCGCCGGTCGCGGCGGTCGTGACGCTCGACGAGGTGCTGGTGCACGGCTGGGACCTCGCCGTCGCCACCGGGCAGCACTACACGGCCGACCCGGCGTCGGTGGCGGCGTGCACCGAGTTCGCCGCCCAGGCTGCCGCCCAGGGGCCGACGCCGGGGTTGTTCGGACCGCCGGTGCCCGTGCCCGACGACGCCCCGCCGCT
>DATIMX010000429.1:0-4806 GCA_035474935.1 Geodermatophilus sp.
GCACCTTCAGTATCGATGGCGGCGCGACGGCCGACGTCCCCGGCACCACGACCACCGACGGCCCGCCGGCGACCTTCACCGTGCTCCAGGCGAGCCCCGTCCTGACCAACCCGTTCGACTGACCCACTGTCGCGCTGTTCCTGACGCCCCCGCGCCGTTGCAGAAGCGCGGAGGCGTCAGGAACGGCGCGAGAGTGCGGCCACTGCCGGCGTCGTTCGTGCACTGCCGGGGCTGTAGCGCCGGCAACCCGCGAGGAACGCCGGCAATGCTCAACGGGACGGCAATCTCAGGACGGGACCGGCTCCCGGCAACCGGACTGCAGCGCGCGGGCAGCGGTCGCCAGCACCGCGACGACGCCGCGCGCGAAGCCGACGTCGCACGGGTGCGTCCCGCCGGTCACCGCGGCCGCCTCCAGCTCGTCGACCGCCGCGGAGAACGACTCGGCCGGGCTCTCGGTGTCCGGCAGCAGCACCAGCCGGCCGGCGTCCCCGTGCACGAAGAACTCGACGCCCGTCGACATCGGCGCCACGGTGTGCGAGAGCGTCAGCGTCGAGGCGACGCCGGGCGTGGCGTGCTGCAGCACCAGGTGCACGGTGTCCCCCGCGCCGGCCCCGGCCTGCACGGACACCACCGGGCCCAGCGTGGGCAGCAGCAGGGAGAGCGCGTGCGGACCGATGTCCCACAGCGCACCGTGCTCGCGCCGCCAGGCCGAGTCGAAGGGGCTGCCGGCCAGCGCGCTCAGCCACGAGCCGGCGCCACCGGCGAGCCGCGTGCGGGCGGCCTGGGCCATCCAGGTCGACGTCCCGGCCTGGAAGCGGAAGGTGAAGAACACGACCGACGCGACCCCCGCGGAGCGCACCGCGGCGACCACCCGGTCGGCCTCCTCGAGCGAGAGCCCGATGGGCTTCTCCAGCAGCAGGTGCTTCCCGGCGGCTGCGGCCTGCTCGGCCAGCCCCACCTGCACCGACGGCGGGACGGCGATCGCCACGGCGTCGGCCCGGTCGAGCAGCGCGGCCAGGTCCGAGAACCCGGGGACGTCGAACTCCGCGCCGACCGCCTTGGCCTTGGACAGGTCGCGGCCCCAGACGCCCACCAGCTCGGCGCTCGGGTGCTCGGCGAGGGCGGTCGCGTGCACCGTCCGCGCCCAGTGGCCGGTGCCGAGCACCCCGAAGCGCATGGTCAGACCGCCCCGAACTGACGGTCGCCGGCGTCCCCGAGGCCCGGGACGATGTAGGCCTTGTCGTTGAGCCCCTCGTCGACCGAGGCGGTGAACACCCGCAGCGGCAGCCCGCTCTCCTCGAGCCGGCGCAGGCCCTCCGGGGCGGCCAGGGCGCACAGCACGGTGATCGAGGAGGCGCCGCGGTCGGTCAGCAACCCGCAGCAGTGCACCAGCGACCCGCCCGTGGCCAGCATCGGGTCGAGGACGAAGACCTCCCGGTCGACCAGGGACTTCGGCAGCGAGGCCATGTACGCCTCGGGCTGGAAGGTCACCTCGTTGCGGGCCAGGCCGACGAAGCCCATCTGGGACTCCGGCAGCATCCCGTGCGCGGTGTCGGCCATCCCGAGCCCGGCCCGCAGCACCGGCACGATCAGCGGCGGCGCGGCCAGCCGGTAGCCGGTGGTGTCGGTGACCGGCGTGGTGATCGGCTCCTCGGCGACGGGCAGGTCCCGGGTGGCCTCGTAGACCAGCATCTGGGTCAGCTCCGCCAGGGCCGCGCGGAACGCCGCGTTGTCGGTCCGCTCGTCGCGCATGCGGGTCAGACGGGCACGGGCCAGCGGATGGTCGACGACGGTGAGCTGCACGCGCGACACGGTAGCGGCCCGGTGGACCCCGGCTGCCGGCGCTGGCACCATCCCCGCCGTGACGACGACGCAGGAGTGGCGCCGCCGGTAGGTGGCTGCCTCGTCGTCCGGCCCACCCGTCCCCGGTGGGCCGCGCACCCGGTCCACCTCCGTCCGAGGAGACCGCCCGTGCCCCCGATCGAGCTCAGAGCGCTCCCGTCCGGCGCGGTCGGCGAGCTGCTCACCCTGCAGCGCGCCGCCTACGTGAGCGAGGCCCAGCTGTACGACGACGTCCGGCTGCCGGCGCTGGTCCAGACCCCCGACGAGTTGGCCGACGAGCTCGCGCGGAGCAGCTGCCTGGCCGCGCTCGCCGGCAGCCGGCTGGTCGGCGCGGTGCGCACCCGCGAGCGGGACGGCGTCCTGCACGTCGGCCGGCTGGTCGTCGCACCCGACCTGCAGGGCCGGGGCATCGGCACGCGGCTGCTGCTGGCCGCGGAGCGGTCGACCACGCTGCCACGAGCGGCCCTGTTCACCGGCGCGCGCAGCACCGCCAACCTGCGGCTCTACCGCCGGCACGGCTACGTCGAGACCGCGCGGGAGCCGGTGCGCCCGGGGCTGGAGCTCGTGCACCTGGTCAAGGAGCTGCGGTGAGCGAGCTGCGCGGCGCGACCGACATCGGGGACTTCCTGGTCAGCGCCCGGTCGTTCGACGAGTACCGCGCGATGTTCGCCCTGACCGACGCCGACCTGCGCGGCCGGGTCCTCGACTGTCCCGGTGGTGGCGCCTCGTTCACCGCGGCGGCCCGGGCCCGCGGCGCCGAGGCGTTCGCGGTGGACCCCGTCTACGCGAGCCCACCGCGCGAGCTCGTGGCCCGTCTCGACTCGGAACTGGCCCGCGGCAGCGCCTGGGCCACCGCCAACGCCGAGCGCTACGTCTGGGACCACTACGGCGACCCCGCCGCGCACGCGCGCCTCCGGGCGGAGTCGGCGGCGGTCTTCGCGCGCGACCTGGCCGAGCGCCCGGGACACCACGTGGCGGCCGCCCTGCCGCACCTGCCGTTCCCGGACGGCGCCGTCGACCTGGTCCTCTCCTCGCACCTGCTGTTCACCTACGCCGACCGGCTGGACACCGGGTTCCACGTCGCCGCCCTGCGCGAGATGGCGCGTGTGGGCGCCGAGGTGCGCGTCTTCCCACTGGTCGACCAGGCCGGCCGGGCCCTGCCCGGCCTGCTGGCCGCCGTGGTGGCCGAGCTGGGCGACGCCGGCGTGCAGGCGCGGGTGCAGGACGTCCCCTACGAGTTCCAGCGCGGCGCGCGCAGCATGCTGCGCCTGCGGTCGGTCCCCACCCGCACGGGTGTGCGGGACGCGGGGGCGCCGGGCGCGGGAGGGAGAATGCGCCCATGACCCACGTGCTCGACCCCGATGCGCCGGCGGCGGCGATCCCGCCGCGGCGCGAGCCCCTGGCGCCGTACCGCGACGTGACCCGCTCCGACGCCGCCTTCCGGGCCTTCCTGCACGGATTGCCCGGCGTGGACCAGGTCGGTGCCGAGTCGCGGGTCGCCGTCCTGGGCACCCGGTCGATCAAGACGACCGCCAAGGCCTGGGCCCTGGACACCGCCATCTCGATGGTCGACCTCACGACCCTCGAGGGCTCCGACACCCCGGGGAAGGTGCGCAGCCTGGCGGCCAAGGCCCGCCGTCCCGACCCCACCGACCCGAGGACACCGCAGGTCGCCGCGGTCTGCGTCTACGGCGACCTGGCCGGGGTCGCCCGGGAGGCCCTGACGGGCACGGACGTCCACGTCGCCGCCGTCGCCACCGCCTTCCCCAGCGGCCGGGCCAGCCGCGCGGTCAAGCTCGCCGACGTGCGGGACGCCGTGGCCAACGGCGCCGACGAGATCGACATGGTCATCGACCGCGGCGCCTTCCTGTCCGGGCGCTACCTCGACGTGTTCGACGAGATCGTCGCGGTGAAGGAGACGTGCGGGGACGCGCACCTCAAGGTCATCCTCGAGACCGGCGAGCTGGTCACCCTGGACAACGTCCGCCGCGCCTCCTGGCTGGCGATGCTGGCCGGCGGCGACTTCATCAAGACCTCCACCGGCAAGGTCTCCCCCGCGGCCACCCTGCCGGTCTGCCTGGTGATGCTCGAGGCGGTCCGCGACTTCCGCGCCGCCACCGGCCGCCAGGTCGGCGTCAAGCCCGCCGGCGGCATCCGGACGACGAAGGACGCGATCAAGCACCTGGTCCTCGTGAACGAGGTCGCCGGCCCCGACTGGCTCTCCCCCGACTGGTTCCGCTTCGGCGCCTCCAGCCTGCTCAACGACCTGCTCCTGCAGCGGCAGAAGCTGCGCACCGGCCACTACTCCGGCCCCGACCACGTGAGCGTCGACTGATGAGACAACTGTTCGAGTACGCCCCCGCGCCCGAGTCGCGCTCGATCGTCGACATCGCACCGTCCTACGGCCTGTTCGTCGACGGCGAGTTCGTCGACGGCAGCGGCGAGTCGTTCAAGACGGTCAATCCGGCCACCGAGGAGGTGCTCTCCGAGGTCGCTGCCGGCACCGACGCCGACGTCGACCGCGCCGTCCGCGCCGCCCGCCGCGCGTTCACCCGCGTGTGGGGGCCGATGCGCCCGGCCGACCGCGGCAAGTACCTGTTCCGCATCGCCCGGCTGCTGCAGGAGCGCGCGCGGGAGTTCGCCGTCCTGGAGTCGCTGGACAACGGCAAGCCGATCCGGGAGTCCCGCGACGTCGACGTCCCCCTGGCCGCGGCGCACTTCTTCTACCACGCGGGCTGGGCCGACAAGCTGGACTGGGCGGGCCTGGGCCCCGGTCCCCGGCCGCTGGGCGTGGCCGGTCAGGTCATCCCGTGGAACTTCCCGCTGCTCATGCTGGCCTGGAAGGTCGCCCCGGCGCTGGCCACCGGCAACACCGTCGTCCTCAAGCCGGCCGAGACCACCCCGCTGACCGCGCTGCTGTTCGCCGAGGTGTGCCGCCAGGCCGACCTGCCGCCCGGCGTGGTC
>DATIMX010000430.1:0-6508 GCA_035474935.1 Geodermatophilus sp.
CCGCGGGAGAGGCCGAACAGCCGGGACAGCGCCTGGTCGACGCGCTGGCCCTCGAGCCCGTCGGGCACCGGGAGCGCTCGGTGCTGGCCCGCGGGGTTCGTCACGGGGTCCATTCTGACCGTCGCAGCGACCGGGCCGGCGCAGCACCGCCAACACCCGGGGCACTCGCGGCAGGTGGATCCGCGTGCTGAGCCTCCCGGGGCGGCCCCGTCCCCGGTCCCGCCCCGAGCCTGGTGACGTACTGGAACGGCCCTCCTGCAGGGTCCCGCCGCGAGCCTGCGAGCGGTGGGGGGCAGGGGTCCTCTTTCAGTCACGCGCCGCGGCGTCGTCGCCGCGGCCCCTGCCGCTGCTGCGGGTGCCGTCGAACTCGATGCCGCGCAGCGCGAGGACCACCCCCAGCACACCCCCGCAGACGATCGCGGAGTCGGCGACGTTGAACACCGGGTAGACCTCGCCGTCGGGCGCGAACACCGAGATGAAGTCGACGACCCCGCCGCGCAGGAAGCCCGGCTCGCGGAAGACGCGGTCGACGAGGTTGCCGACCGCCCCGCCCAGCACCAGGCCGAGTGCCACGGCCCAGCCGGTGGAGAACAGCCGGCGCGCCGTGCGCACGATGACCACCGCGACGGCGACCGCGATGAGCGTGAAGACGACGGTGAAGCCCTCGGCGAAGGAGAACGCGGCGCCGGTGTTGCGGGTGTGCGTCAGGTACAGCGCCCCGCCCAGCAGCCGGATGTCGGCCCCGCGCTCGACCGTGGCGACGACGAGCAGCTTGGTGACCAGGTCCAGGGCCAGCACCGCCAGCGCGAGCAGGAGCAGCAGCCGGGTGCGGGGACGCCGTCCGGGGGTGCCGGTCGCCGCGACGGCGCCGTCCCGGGGGTCGCTCGGATCGGACAGGAGGGCTCCTCGGTCGATGGCCTGGCGGGGCCGGCGCGGCCGGTGGGCGCCGTCCCGACCGACCATAGCCGCGGGGGTCGCGCCGCCCTGCCGCGCACCGCGCCGGGCCGCAACTCGGAGACGGTGTGATGCATCTCATGACGCTGTGCGACACATCTCACCACGCGGAGTGACACGTTGAGCAGCGAGCTGGCCGATGTTGGGAGAGCACCAGTCCCCCCCGAGCAGGGAAGGCCCTCGTGTCCACCGATCTCGCCCCGGCCACCGACCCCGACGTAGTGCTCGTGGGCGGCGGCGTCATGAGCGCGACCCTCGCGTCGCTGCTCGGCATCGTCGCCCCGGACTGGAGCATCACCGTCTTCGAGTCCGGACCGGCGGTCGCCGGCGAGAGCTCCGGCCCCTGGAACAACGCGGGCACCGGACACGCGGCGCTGTGCGAGCTCAACTACACGCCCGCCGGCGGGGACGGCTCGGTCGACGTCACCAAGGCCGTGACGATCAACGAGCAGTTCCAGGTCTCGCGGCAGTTCTGGTCGCACCTGGTCCGCTCGGGGCTGACCGGCTCGCCCAAGGAGTTCGTCACCCCCGTCCCGCACGTCAGCGTCGTGACCGGTGAGGCCGGCCGCGCCTACATGCGCACGCGCCACGGGGCGATGTCCGCGCAGCCGGTGTTCGAGGGCCTCGAGTACACCGACGACCCCGGCGTCATGGCCGAGTGGCTGCCGCTGATGATGGCCGGGCGCCCCTCGGACCAGGTGGTCGCCGCGACCCGGTCGGCCGCGGGCACCGACGTCGACTTCGGGTCGCTGACCCGGCTGCTGTTCGACGCCGCCGAGGAGCGCGGCGTGCACGTGCACGTCGACCAGCGGGTCACCGACGTCGAGCGGCGGGACGACGGCCGGTGGACCGTGACCGTGCGCGACACCGTCAGCGGCGAGGAGCGCACCGTCCGCACCCGCTTCGTGTTCGTCGGGGCCGGCGGTGGCGCGCTGCCGCTGCTGCAGAAGGCCGCCATCCCCGAGATCCGCGGCTTCGGCGGGTTCCCGGTCAGCGGCATGTTCCTGCGCACCCGCTCCCCCGAGCTGGTCGCGGCGCACCAGGCGAAGGCCTACGGCCAGGCCGCCGTCGGCGCCCCGCCCATGTCGGTGCCGCACCTGGACCTGCGCCTCATCGACGGCGACCACTCGCTGCTGTTCGGGCCCTACGCCGGCTTCTCCCCGAAGTTCCTCAAGGCCGGTTCGGTGTTCGACCTGCCGCTGAGCGTCAAGCCGAACAACCTGAGCTCGATGCTGGGCGTCGCCCGTACCGAGCTGGCGCTGACCCGCTACCTGATCGGCGAGCTGCTCCAGTCCCGCAGCGCCCGGCACGAGACGCTCACCGCGTTCGTGCCGCTGGCCCAGCAGGAGGACTGGGAGATGATCACCGCCGGCCAGCGGGTGCAGGTCATCAAGCGCGACCCGGCGACCGGCCGTGGCGTCCTGCAGTTCGGCACCGAGCTCGTCGTCGGCGGCGAGGGGACGATCGCCGGTCTGCTCGGCGCCTCTCCCGGTGCCTCGACCGCCGTCTCGGCGATGCTCACCGTGCTGGAGCGCTGCTTCCCCGACCGGATCGCCGCCTGGCGCCCGAAGCTGCAGGAGGCGATCCCCTCCTACGGCCGCCGGCTCAACGAGGACCCGGCGCTGCTGGCCGAGGTCCGCGCCGAGACGATGCAGACCCTGGAGCTCAACGGCTGAAGAAGGGTCCTCCTCAATCAGCTCCGGAGGCGGCGCCGCTCTCGCCGCGCCAGGTGGCCAGCCGGCCGGCCCGGCTGACCGCGCGCAGCCGCCGCTCGGCCTCCGCCCGCGACCTCCGCGTGGACACCAGCAGGGCCTGGTCGCCGCGCATGAGCCGGGTCGTCGGGCCGGGCACGAACGACCGGCCGTCGCGCACGATGAGCACCACCGCCGCGTCCTCCGGCAGTCGCAGCTCCGGCAGGTAGACGCCGTGCAGCCGCGAGCCCTCCGGCACGGTCAGCTGCATCAGCTCCGCGTCCAGCTCCTCCAGCGGGGCCGCCTCGACCTGCACGTCGCGGGGCGTGACGGGGGTGGCGATCCGCAGGCGCCGCGCGAGCCACGGCAGCGACCAGCCCTGGACGATCGTGAAGACGACGACCAGCACGAAGACCGTGTCGAAGACGGTCCTCGCCCCGGGGACCTGCGCGGTCAGCGGGATGATGGCGGCGACGATCGGCACCGCCCCGCGCAGGCCGGCCCAGGAGATGAACACCTGCTGCGCCCACGGGAACCGGAACCACACCAGGCTGGCCACCACCGACAGCGGCCGGGCCAGCAGCAGCAGCGCGCCACCCACCACGAGCGCCGGCCCCACGGCGTCGGACAGCCGGCCCGGGGACACGAGGAGACCCAGCAGGACGAACAGGCCGATCTGCGCCAGCGAGGCCATGCCCTCGGCGAACCCGATGCTCGCCGCCCGGTGTGGCAGCGCGGCGTTGCCCAGCACCAGTCCGCAGAGGTAGACCGCGACGAAGCCGGACGTGTGCGCCAGCGACGCCGACGAGTACGCGAGCACGCAGAGCGCCAACGTCGCCAGGGGGTAGAAGCCGGACACGGGGAGCGCCACCCGGCGCAGCAGCGCGGCGCCCCCGAAGCCGATCCCGATCCCGATGACGGCGCCTCCGGCGAGCTCGGCAGCCACCTCCAGGCCGATGAGCCACCACGGCTGCGTCGACCTCCCGGTGAGCGACTCGGCCAGCGCGGTCACGAGCAGGATGACCGGAGCGTCGTTGAGGCCGCTCTCGGCCTCCAGGGAGGCGGCCAGCCGCCGCGGGAGGGGCAGCCGCCGCAGGGTCGCGAAGACGGCGGCGGCGTCGGTGGAGCTGATGACCGCGGCCAGCAGGAGGGCGAAGCCCCAGTCGTAGCCGAGGACCAGGACGCCGACGGCCGCGGTCACCACCACGCTGACCGCGACGCCGACCGTGGACAGCGCGACCCCGGGTCCGATAGCGCGACGGACGTCGGCCCACCTCGTCGTGAGACCGCCCTCCGCCAGGATGACGACGAGGGCGGCGTACGCCAGCGTGTGGGTGAGGCGGTAGTCCTCGAACTGGACGCCGAGGCCGCCCTCACCGATGGCCACTCCCAGGGCCAGGTAGAGCAGCAGACTGGGCAGTCCGAGGCGATCCGCCAGGCGGAGCGCCACGGCAGCCACGAGGACGACGACCGCGCCCGCGGCGAGCGCGACGGTGACCGTCGAGTTCACCGCGTGCCCCTGTCCACCTCCGCAGTCTCCCGTACCCCGAGGCCGGTGCCGCCCTGCGACCCGGCGGCCCGGACGGCGGCCGCGGGAACCGGGTCGCGCGGGGTGGGAGAATCGCGGCGTGAGCTCACCCGGCCCCTTCCGCGCAACGCCCTCCGGGCGCTTTCGCGCCATGCCCCCCCAGGTCGACCTGCCCGCCCTGGAGCAGGAGATCCTGGGTCGCTGGGAGGCCGACAAGGTCTTCGCCCGCTCGCTGGATGCCTCGGCCGGCCGGCCGCAGTGGAACTTCTACGAGGGTCCGCCCACCGCGAACGGCCGCCCGGGCACGCACCACATCGAGGCGCGGGCGTTCAAGGACGTGTTCCCGCGGTTCAAGACGATGCAGGGCTGGCACGTGCCCCGCCGCGCCGGCTGGGACTGCCACGGCCTGCCGGTGGAGATCGCCGTCGAGCAGGAGCTCGGCTTCGCCGGGAAGCCCGACATCGAGCGGTACGGCATCGCCGAGTTCAACGCCCGCTGCCGCGAGTCGGTGGAGCGGCACGTCAGCGACTTCTCCGACCTGACCCGCCGGATGGGCTACTGGGTCGACCTGTCCACGGCCTACTGGACGATGGACCCCGCCTACATCGAGAGCGTCTGGTGGTCGCTCAAGCAGGTCTTCGAGAAGGGTCTGCTGGTCGAGGACCACCGGGTCGCGCCCTACTGCCCGCGCTGCGGCACCGGCCTGTCCGACCACGAGGTGGCCCAGGGCTACGAGTCGATCACCGACCCGTCGGTCTACGTCCGGCTGCCGGTCACCAGCGGCGAGTGGGCCGGGAGAGCCGATCTGCTGGTCTGGACGACGACGCCGTGGACCCTGCCGTCCAACACCGCGGTCGCCGTCCACCCGGACGTCACCTACGTCGTCGCGCGATCCACCAAGGACCCCGCCCACCCCGCCACCCTCGTCGTCGCCGAGCCGCTGCTGGGCGCCGTCTTCGGTGACCTCGACGACGTGGAGGTGCTGGCCCGCACGACCGGCCGGGACTGGGAGCGGGTGCACTACCGGCGGCCGTTCGAGCTGGTCGACTTCCCCGAGGGGGAGGACACCCACTTCGTCGTCCTGGCCGACTACGTGACCACCGACGACGGCACGGGGCTGGTCCACCAGTCCCCCGCGTTCGGCGCCGACGACCTCGCGGTCTGCCGGGCGTACGGGCTGCCGGTGGTGAACCCGATCGACTCCACCGGGCACTTCCTGCGCGACGTCCCGCTGGTGGGCGGCCGGTTCTTCAAGGCGGCCGACGACACGCTGGTGGCCGACCTGGCCGCGCGCGGCCTGCTGTGGCGCGAGCAGCGCTACGAGCACAGCTATCCGCACTGCTGGCGGTGCCACACGCCGCTCATGTACTACGCGCAGCCGTCCTGGTACATCCGCACCTCGGCGGTCAAGGACCAGCTGCTCGCCGAGAACGAGAAGACGCACTGGCACCCCGAGCACATCCAGTGGGGCCGCTACGGCGACTGGCTGCGCAACAACGTCGACTGGGCGCTGTCGCGCGACCGGTACTGGGGCACGCCGCTGCCGATCTGGCGCAACGACGCCGACCCGAGCCGCATGGTGGTCGTCGGGTCGCTGGCCGAGCTCTCCGAGCTCACCGGCCGCGACCTGTCCGACGTCGACCCGCACCGGCCCTTCATCGACGAGGTGACCTTCACGCTGCCCGGTGAGGAGGGCACCTACCGGCGGGTGCCGCAGGTCATCGACGCCTGGTACGACTCCGGCTCGATGCCCTTCGCCCAGTGGGGCGCGCCGTACCGCAACCGGGCGGAGTTCGAGGCCGCCTACCCCGCGCAGTTCATCTGCGAGGCGATCGACCAGACCCGCGGCTGGTTCTACTCGCTGATGGCCGTCGGCACGCTGGTGTTCGGCGAGAACTCGTACGAGAACGTGCTGTGCCTGGGCCACATCCTGGCCGAGGACGGCCGGAAGATGAGCAAGCACCTGGGCAACATCCTCGAGCCCATCCCGCTGATGGACCGGCACGGCGCCGACGCCGTCCGCTGGTTCATGCTGGCCGGCGGCTCGCCGTGGTCGGCGCGCCGGGTCGGGCACGAGACGCTGGCCGAGGTGGTCCGCAAGGTGCTGCTCACCTACTGGAACACCGCCAGCTTCTTCACGCTCTACGCGGAGACGAACGACTGGGACCCGGCCTCGGGCCCCGCCCCGGCGCGGACCGAGCGGCCGCTGCTGGACCGCTGGGCGCTGGCCACCCTGGCGCAGGTCACCGAGGGCGTCACCGCCGCGCTGGAGGACTTCGACACCCAGGGCGCCGGCCGGCTGATCGCGCAGTTCGTCGACGACCTGTCCAACTGG
>DATIMX010000431.1:0-4503 GCA_035474935.1 Geodermatophilus sp.
GGGGCCGAGGTAGGGGCTGACGGTCAGGGCGTCGGCGGCCATCGGGTGGTCCGGGCGCAGGTAGCCGGCGTAGCCGTCCATCGTCGAGCCGATGTCCCCGCGCTTGGCGTCGAGCAGCACCAGCGCGCCGGCGGCGCGGGCACGGGCGACGCCGTCCTCCAGCACGGCCAGGCCGCGCGAGCCGTGCCGCTCGTAGAAGGCCAGCTGCGGCTTGAGGACGGCGACGGTGCCGGCGAGGGCGTCGACGACGGTGTCGGTGAACCGCGCCAGGCCCTCGGGGGTGTCGGGCAGCCCCCAGCGCTCCAGCAGCGGCGCGTGCGGGTCGATGCCGACGCACAGCGGTCCGCGGGCGGCGACGGCGTCGGCGAGGCGCGGTCCGAAGGGGGCCGTCACGTGTCCTCCTCGCCGGAGCTCGTCGGGCCCGTGCCGGACCGCGCTGGGTCCATCGGTGACCTCGCGGGCTCGGTCACCGCGCCACCGCCCGGGGCAGGGTGTCGCCCAGCGCGTCGACGCAGTCCCGGGCGAGGAACGGGTCGGCGAAGGCGCCCGACGCCGACTGCACCGCGTCGGCACCGAGGGCGAACAGCGCCTCGAACGAGGCCGGGTCGGTGACCCCGCCCATGGCCAGGACGTCGAAGTGCCGGCTCCCGGCCTCGCGCAGGGCGACCAGCCGGCGGGTGAAGTCCAGCGCGGAGTCGCGCACCGCCGCCCCCGACAGCCCGGCCAGCTCGCGGCCGGGGAAGGTCGGCTCGCCGTCGCTGCGGCGCACCCGGCTCTGCAGCGTGTTGATGCCCGCGACGCCGTCGACCAGCGGCGCGAGCCTCGGCACCAGCGCGGCCAGCCGGGGCTCGTCGAGCCAGGAGAGCTTGGCGACCAGGCCGGTGCGGTCGTCCAGCGCGCGGCGCACGCCCTCGACCACGGCGACGGTCGCGTCGGCGTCGAGGCACAGCGGCGGCTTCACGCCCGGCGCGGAGGGGTTGAGCGTGTTCGGGCAGGACAGGTTGAGCTCGACGACGGTCGCGCCGGCCTCCTCCGCCAGCCGGGCCGTGCGGGCGAAGTCGTCGACCAGGGCGGTGCCGTCGCCCTCCCCCATGACGCTGACGACCAGCAGCTGGTCGTCGTCGACGGCGGCCAGCGACCGCTCGAGGTCGGCCGCCCACTCCTCGGGCGCCGGCGACGGGACGCCGAAGGAGTTGACCGTGCTGACCTCCGGCGAGCCCGGTGGCACCCAGTCCCACGGGTCGGCGGTGACCTCGGCGGCCGCGCCCGGGGGCAGGCTGCGCGTCTCCCGCTGCGCGAAGACCCAGTTGGGCTGCTCGTTGGGCTCGTGCGCGCGGCTGCGGACGGTCTTGTAGGTCAGCACGCTGTAGCCGTTGCGCGCGAAGTGGCGGACCCACTCCGCACCGCCGCCCAGCACGCAGGCGGGCACGCCGATGGGGAAGCCGACGTCCCGGCCCAGCACCCGCCAGCGCCGTCCGCCGGCGACCGGGCGCTGCGCCAGCCGCGGCCCGACCGGGGTGGTCAGGTTGTCGCGGTAGGAGCCGAGGACGTCGTAGGCCGGGGTCGGTACGCCGGCGCCGGCGAGCACCGCCGCGTGGCCCGCGAAGAACAGCACGCGGGTCAGCAGCGGCAGGTCCTCGTCGCCGGCGTCCCCGGTGGCGAGCCGCGCCGCCACCCCGCGGGCCGCTGCCGCCAGGGCGTCGAGCTCCGGCTGCGGCGGCCGGGCGAAGCGGGTCACCCCGGCGAGGAACGCCGCGGGCAGGCCGTCGACCAGCCCGCGGGCGACCAGGTCGTCTCGCACCCGCCGGACGGCGTCGCTGGGCGACGCCGTCGTCACGCGCCGGTCCCGGCGGAGGTGCTCGGCCCGCCGGACGTGCCGCCGGCGAGCGCGGCGTGGACCTCCTGCAGGCTGTGCACCCCGACGTCCCCGCGGCGCAGCGCCTCGACCCCCTGCACCGCGGCGGCCAGGCCCTGCACCGTGGTGATGCACGGGATGCCCGCGGTGACGGCGGCGGTGCGGATCTCGTAGCCGTCCAGCCGCGGCCCGCTGTTTCCCGGCGTGCCGAACGGCGTGTTGACGACGATGCCGACGTCCCCGGCCAGGATCCGCTCCACGCAGTTGCCCGGGCCGTCGCTGACCTTGCCGACGACCTCGCAGGCCACGCCGTTGCGGCGCAGCACCTGCGCCGTGCCGGCGGTGGCCATCACCTGGAAGCCGAGGTCGGCCAGCCGCTTGACCGGGAAGACGGCCGAGCGCTTGTCCCGGTTGGCCAGCGAGACGAAGACCGTGCCCTCGGTGGGCAGCGACCCGTAGGCGGCCTCCTGCGACTTGGCGAAGGAGGTGCCGAAGCCGGTGTCCAGACCCATGACCTCGCCGGTGGACTTCATCTCCGGGCCCAGCACGGTGTCGACGCCGTGCCCCTCGACGGTGCGGAACCGGTGGAAGGGCAGCACCGCCTCCTTGACCGCGATCGGCATGTCCGCGGGGAGGTCCGCTGCGTCCCCGGTCCGGGGGAGCACGCCGACGGCACGCAGGTCGGCGATCGTCTCCCCCACCGCGATCCGTGCCGCGGCCTTGGCCAGCTGCACCGCGGTCGCCTTGGAGACGAAGGGCACCGTGCGCGACGCCCGGGGGTTGGCCTCGAGGACGTGGAGGACGTCGTCCTTGAGCGCGTACTGGACGTTGAGCAGCCCCCGGACGCCGATGCGCGCGGCGAGCTGCTCGGTCGCCCGCCGGATGCGCACCACGTCGTCGGTGCCCAGGGTGATCGGCGGCAGGGCGCACGCCGAGTCGCCGGAGTGGATGCCGGCCTCCTCGATGTGCTCCATGACCCCGCCGAGGAAGAGCTCGGAGCCGTCGAAGAGCGCGTCGACGTCGATCTCGACGGCGTCCTCGAGGAACCGGTCGACCAGCACCGGGTGCTCGGGGCTGACGTCGGTGGCCTTGGCGATGTAGGCCTCGAGCGTGGCGTCGTCGTAGACGATCTCCATGCCGCGTCCGCCCAGCACGTACGACGGCCGGACCAGCACCGGGTAGCCGATGCTCGCGGCGATCTCCCGCGCCTCGGCGAAGGCGGTCGCCGTGCCGTGTTTGGGTGCCTGCAGGCCGGTGTCGGACAGCACCCGCGAGAACGCCCCGCGGTCCTCGGCGGCGTCGATCGACTCCGGCGAGGTGCCCAGCACCGGGACCCCGGCGTCCTTCAGCCGCTGCGCCAGGCCCAGGGGGGTCTGCCCGCCGAGCGTGCAGATCACCCCGGCGACGGGGCCGGCGGCGCGCTCGGCCTCGACCACCTCGAGGACGTCCTCGAAGGTCAGCGGCTCGAAGTACAGCCGGTCGGCCGTGTCGTAGTCGGTGGAGACGGTCTCGGGGTTGCAGTTGACCATCACGGCCTCGTAGCCGGCGTCCTGCAGCGCCATCACGGCGTGCACGCAGGAGTAGTCGAACTCGATGCCCTGCCCGATCCGGTTGGGGCCGGAGCCCAGGATCAGCACCGCCGTCTTCTCCCGCGGCTCGACCTCGGTCTCCTCGTCGTAGGACGAGTAGTGGTACGGGGTGCGGGCGGCGAACTCGGCGGCACAGGTGTCGACGGTCTTGTAGACCGGCCGGATGCCGAGCCGGTGCCGCAGCAGCCGGACGCCGTCCTCTCCGGCCAGCTCGGGGCGCAGCGCGGCGATCTGCCGGTCGGACAGGCCGTGCCGTTTGCCCCGGCGCAGCAGCTCCGCCGTGAGGGACGGCGCGTCGCGGACCTCGGCGCCGATCTCGCCGACCAGCGCGATCTGGTCGACGAACCACGGGTCGAAGCCGCTGGCCTCCGCCACCTGCTCGACGGTGGCACCGGCGCGCAGCGCGGCCTCGGCGACGTAGAGCCGCCCGTCGACCGGCGTGCGCAGCGCCTCCAGCAGCTCCGCTGCCGAGCGGGTGTCCTCCGCGCCGGTCCAGAAGCCGGCGACCTTCGTCTCCGTGGATCGCATGGCCTTGCCCAGCGCCTCGGGGAAGTTGCGGCCCAGCGCCATGACCTCGCCGACGCTCTTCATCGTCGTGGTCAGCCGCGGGTCGGCGCCGGGGAACTTCTCGAACGCGAACCGCGGGATCTTGACGACGACGTAGTCCAGCGCCGGCTCGAACGACGCCGGGGTGACGCCGGTGATGTCGTTGGTGATCTCGTCGAGCGTGTAGCCGATGGCCAGCTTCGCGGCGATCTTGGCGATCGGGAAACCGGTCGCCTTGGACGCCAGCGCGCTCGAGCGGGAGACGCGCGGGTTCATCTCGATGACGACCAGCCGGCCGTCGGCCGGGTTGACCGCGAACTGGATGTTGCAGCCGCCGGTGTCGACGCCGACCTCGCGCAGCACCGCGATGCCCACGTCGCGCATCCGCTGGTACTCGCGGTCGGTGAGGGTCATCGCCGGGGCGACGGTCACCGAGTCGCCGGTGTGCACGCCCATCGCGTCGACGTTCTCGATCGAGCAGATGACGACCACGTTGTCGCTGCGGTCGCGCAT
>DATIMX010000432.1:0-1908 GCA_035474935.1 Geodermatophilus sp.
GCGACGGCCCGCACGTACGCCGGTCCGGGGGTGGCGAAGCCGTCGAGCACCGCGGCGAGCCGGCGGGCCAGGCGCGGAAGCTCCTCCGGCCTCGCCGGCACGCCGGCCCACGGCAGCACGGACGCAGCGAGAACGTGCACCGCCTCGTCGAACAGCTCCACCCGGTCCCTGCCCGCCCAGCGCCGGACCGCCGTCTCCCACTCCTGCTCCGCACGCCGACCCAGGGCCGCCACCGCGTCGGGGGTGAGCACCTCCAGGAACATCGCCTTGCGGTGGTGGTGCTCGGCGTCATCGAGGCTGTGCACCGTGCCCGGGCCGAACAGCACCAGCTGGATCGGCATCGGGAAGGCGCGGCGCCGGGTCAGCCGGGGGTCGTAGATGCGGCGGACCCCCGCCGGTCCGCCGACCACCGCGGCCCGCCGGCCGAGCAGCCGGATGGGGACCGCGGCCGCGCCGGCGCGGAGCCGTCCCGCCCAGGGATAGCCCTGACGGAGCAGCTCGATCGTCCGGTCGGTGCGCATGCGGCCCGCAGTACCCCGCCGCTCCCGGCCTACCCGATGCCCTCTGGGCAGTGCAGGCCGAGCCGGGCGAGTGCGGCGGTGAGCAGGCTGGCGACGACGATCGTGCTCAGGGCGAGGGTGAGGCCGCTGAGCTCGGCCAGCAGGCCGATCAGTGGCGGGCCGGTGAACGAGCCGAGGTAGCCGATGGTGGTGACCGCCGCGATGGCGGTGGCGGGCGGTGCGTCGACGAGCTGGGGTGCGGCGCCGATGACCGCGGGGATGACCGCAGCCAGACCGAGCCCGACCAGCGCCCAGCCGACGATCGCGAGCGGAACGGTCGGACCGGTGAACGACGGTTGGGCACCGTCCTGGTGCGCCGTTCCCGGCACGGCGTGCAGCTCACCGAGGCGGGGCGGGTCCTCCTCGGCCACACCGAGGCCGTGCTGGCTCGACTCGAGCTCGCCGAGGCCGAGATCGCCGCGCTGCGCGGCCTGCGCCGCGGGACGGTGCGTCTGGGATCGTTCTTCTCCGCGCTCGTGCACCTGTCCGCCGAGGTGGGAGCCGCGCTCAGCACCGTTCATCCCGGCCTCGCCGTGGTCGACGACCTGGTCGACCGCGAGACCGCGTTCGACAAGCTGCGACAGGTGCTCTGGACCTGGCCATCGTGTTCGAGCACGACTTCGAGCCCGCGGCCCCGGCCGAGGGCCTCGTGGTCCACCCCCTGTTCGACGACCCGCTGCGCGTCGTCCTGCCCCTCCACCACCGGCTCGCCACACACGACCGGGTCGCGGTCACCGACCTCGCAGCCGACATCTGGGTCCGGCCGCACGACGGCTCCGCGGCCCGCCGCGTCGACGTCGTCCTGGCCCGTGCCGGGATCGCTCCGCCACTGCTGCACGCCGGGCACGGCGACGAACCGTTCGAGGCCCAGGCCCTCGTCGCCGCCGGAATGGGCGTCGCCCTGACCCACGACCTCACCGTCGTCATCGGTCGACACGAGCTGGCCATCCGCCCGCTCGCCGGAGTCGCCGGGCTACGCCGGGTGCAGGTGGCGCTGACCCCCGGGCCGCATGCTCCCGCCGTCGACGCCGCCCTGCACGCGCTGCGCGCTGTCGGGTACGCCCACCGCCGCCGCCTCAGCGGTTCCCCACCACGACCACTCATCGGATGAGCCAGACCGTCCTGCTACCGGGAGAACACATCGGCCAGGACGCACCCGACGACCTCCTCACCGACGGACCGCAGCTGGAGACCGTGCGGGTGATACGAAGGAGAGGCCATGCCGGATCCGGGCAGCCACGCCTACGACGTGCAGCGCACCAGGCTGCGCGCGCAGTACGACGACGACGGGACGCAGAACACCAACGACGGCAAGGCCGACGACGCGGCGAACGCCGAGCTGCAGCGC
>DATIMX010000433.1:0-17356 GCA_035474935.1 Geodermatophilus sp.
CACTCCCGAGGCGCCGGCCCGCTGACAGTCCGTCCATCGGCGGGCGGGCAGCAGCAGGCAAGGTAACCTGCAACTCGGACAGGCGGGCGGACATCGCCACCGGACCAGCGCGGTACCGCATGAGCTGTCGGCGTCGGCCGCGACGCCACCCACGTCCTGAAAACCTTGACGCGCCAACGGGTCCGCGGCGGCGTAGCCGGCGGACGGTTACCGGGGTGAGGTCTGGAGTTCGGCGACGAGGGTTTCGACGCGGCCCTTGATGTCGTCCCGGATTCGGCGCACGGCGTCGATGCCCTGGCCGGCCGGATCATCGAGATCCCAGTCCAGATACCGCTTGCCGGGGAAGATCGGGCAGGCGTCGCCGCAGCCCATCGTGATGACCACGTCGGAGGCCTGCACCGCCTCGGTGGTCAGCACCTTCGGCTTCTGGGCGGAGATGTCGATACCGACCTCGGCCATCGCCTCGACCGCGGCGGGGTTGATCTGGTCGGCGGGCAGCGAGCCGGCCGACCGGACCTCGACGGCGTCCCCGGCCAGGTGGGTGAGCCAGCCGGCGGCCATCTGGGACCGGCCGGCGTTGTGCACGCAGACGAACAGGACGCTGGGCTTGTCAGCCACGGTGGGACCTCCTCGGGGTCGATGAGCCGGCGCGGTCGACGCGAGGCGCCAGCGGCAGCCGGTCGACGAGACCGCGCAGCGTGGACTCGGGCATCAACAGCGCGGCCAATGCATCGTGGTCGCCGGTCATCGAGCCCTCCTCACTGCGTGGCGGGCGGTGCGGTCGCCGTAGAAACAGCGCCGGGCGGCCCAGGGGGCGACACGTCGATGCCACCCTGCCGGACGCATCGACGTGCATCAATCTCATCTGCATACTGTTCGTGTGAGCGTCGACGTGGCCCCGATCTCCTCGGCGGCCCTTGTCTGCTGCGCTCCGCTGGTGCGCCGGGCACTGACCGCCGACGAAGCCGCCGACCTCTCGCGGGTCCTCAAGGCGATCGCCGACCCCGCACGCCTGCGGCTCCTGTCCATGGTCGCCGCGCACGAGGGCGGGGAGGCGTGCGTCTGCGATCTGACCGAGCCCCTCGGACTGTCCCAGCCGACGGTGTCGCACCACCTGAAGGTGCTCGTGGACGCAGGGCTGCTGGCCCGCGAGAAGCGCGGGGTGTGGGCCTACTACGCGCTCGTGCCCGGGGCCCTGGATGCGCTGGCCGGCGTGCTCAGCACCACGAGGCCGACCGACGCCGCTGGTGGCCTGCCGTCCTCCTGCTGAGGACGGGCAGCACCGAGCCGCACGGGTCGCGGGCGCCAGGCGGTGGAGGTCGTCGGCCGCATCGCTGTCGCCCGGGGCCGTTTGGCGAACCGCTGTTCGAGAGCATCGTCCGGGTCTTCCTCGGGCCATCGTTCGAAACGCATCGTCGCCGAAGTGGGAAATGGTCGGTGTGTGGTGCCTCGTGGGCAGGCCCCGGCCGTGCCGTCACACCCGCCCAGCCAGGACGGGAAGTCCGCACACTTCATGGGGCGGCCACCGCGTGATCCTTCGGGGTTGCGAGGCTTCGAGGGATCGGCAGTGGACGCGCTGCTCGGTGTGGACCGAGGCAGCGACGCTGCCGATGGAGTGGTGGCTGCGGACCTGCAGCGGCTGCGGGACTGCCGCGGCCAGCGGTGCCCTGACCGGCGGGCCGATGAGCTGCCGGAACTGTCCGATGCGCTGCTGTGCGGCGAGGGACCCGGTGAAATCCCTGGTCGGGCTGTGCCGGGCCTCGGAGCATCGCCGTGGTCACGCAGCGCTGTACGACGTGCTCAGCGAGAGCGGGCCGACGAGCTGGACGGCGATCCTGGACGCGGTGCGACTGCGGGCGACCGAGGACAGGGACCGCCAGGACACAGCTGGTCAGCACGTCATCGCAAGGCAGGTCCAACACAGTGGCCACTCCTCGCCCCCGTCATCGGGCCACTTCCAGTCCGCGGGGTCCAGCAGGGTCACGGGTACGCAGCAGAGAGCCCGGCCGGCGATGAGCCCGGCACCGCTGACTGCATGCAATGGGCCCACCGGCATGTCCACCCACTCTTCCGACCAGGGCCGCGGCCGCACCGCTTCTGTTCCGACGGTCCACCGCCCCTGCTCGCCCGAACCGCGCTGAGCCCTCATGGTCGGCGGGCAAGCGCGACCGTGGGATGCGGGGCCACGTGATCCACCACGGCGACGGAACAGCCCGGGGCCGACCGCACGGGATGCACCTCCGGCGCTGCCGTGACGGATGCCGTCAACGCGGATGCACTGCTCGACGCGGCCGCAGGGGGTGCGACGCCGAGCCGTTCGGAGTGGTCCTGGCACTTCCTGGCCCAGGTCAGGGCCATGCTGTCACAGGTCCCGATAGCGGCAGTCGTCGGACGAATAGGGATCACAGGCCAGGCAGCGCCCGGACTCACAACCGGGGCACGTGGTCAACGCATGGCCGCAGTGACACACCGATCGGCCGGTAGCTGCTCGATCAGTGTTGGGGGTCTCGGTGATCGAGGCCGGCGTCCCATGGGAGCTTCTTCGGAAGTCACCGATCGCCACCATGGCGGCCAACTGGGGGACCCTCCGGCCGTTCGATGCGCTGGCCGGGATGGTCAGGAAATCCATGTCTTCTCCTCCTGAGTGGTGCTTGTCGGGGCTGGATCGGCAATCCGCGGCAAGGCCCCGTAGCGGACCACCTCAGCGACGGGGCCGGCGCCGATGGCGTGGGCGACTGGTCGCCGCAGCTGCCGTGGCAGGACTGCGCCCTACCGCCTCGCGGGCGGGGTGACGGCGGACACGCCGAACCTACGGCGCCGGGGTCGCGATGCCGATCCACAGATGTCTGAAGATGGAGACTCCCAGCCGTACCGATGTCCGATGGGAAGACCCGTGCCGCACCGACTGCAGTCCCTGGTGGATGAGCTCTCCCAGCTGCTGGCCTCCGTGGCCACGCTCGAGGACCGCGACTTCAATCTGGTGGCCTTCAGCTCCCAGACGGGTGATCTCGACTCGATCCGCCAGCAGTCGATCCTGCAGCGCTCCTCGTCCGGACAGGTCCGTTCCTGGTTCGAGCAATTCGGCATCGCGACCGCGAATGGCCCGGTCCGGACCCCTGCGAACCCGGTCGACGGGATCGTCGGCCGGCTGTGCCTACCTGCGCGCTGGCGCGGTGTGAACTACGGGTATTTCTGGTTCCTCGACGAGCGCGGTGGCATCGACGACGACCTCCTGCCCACCGCGATGTCCATCGCCTCTCGGGCAGGGGCCGCGTTGGCTCAGCAGTGGCGCACTCGCCAGGACGTCGAGCTCAGCCTTCAGGCACTCCTGGGCCCCGACCTCGACCTGGTCGAGCAGGCCGCCGGAGAGCTGGAGGACCTGAACCTGATCAGGCGCAACACCCCGGTCGTCGCGTTGATGTGCAGTCTCGACCCGGGCCGAGGCCGGCCCGAGGCCATCAACGTGTGGCGGCTTCCCAGCCAGATCCTGGTCACCACGGGAGTGGAGGGAGCGTTGTCGGCTGTGATCCCCCTCCGGTCCGTGGACGACCTGTCCCCCGCCCTGGAAGCGGCCTCCCGGATCAGGGAGCTCGTCGGCGAACGACAGGACTCGACGAGTCCATGGACGGTCGCCATCGGCCTCGGGGCGGCGCGACCGGACCTGCGCCAGGTGCGAGGCAGTTGGCTGGAGGCGAAGCTCGCCGCGACGGCGGGCGGCAGCGACCTTCGTCTCTCGCCGGTCGCCCGGTGGTCCGAGCTGGGCGTCTATCGGCTCCTGGCCTGCGGGCCACGGGCGGCCCTGAAAGAGGCGGTCCTCGACCCTGCGGTCGTCCGGCTGCTGGAGCAGCCCAGTGACGACCTGGTCACAACCGCGGCCGTGTACCTGGATCACGCCGGCAACGTGCAGAAGACCGCCGCGGAACTCCGTGTACACCGGCAGACCCTGTACTACCGGCTGAAGCGGGTCGAAGAAGTGACCGGTCTGGACCTGACCCTCGGCCGCGACCGCCTGGTTCTCCACCTCGGGCTGACGCTGGCCTCGTCCCTGGGCGCCGGCCGGTCGTCGGATCGAGGTCCCTGACACCGACCTCCTCCTCAGGAGCAACCCGATCGGCTGCGGATCCCACCGCTGCTCGTCGCCGTCTGCGGCACCGTCCCGCTGCTGCCGGGGTTGGCGATCAACCACGGCCTGTTCTCGATCGTCGCCGAGGCGGACATCCAGGGTGGGTTCGCCGCCGTGGTCGAAGCCTCCTCCGTCGGACTCGCCGTCGCCGCTGCCGTCGTGCTGGGCCACTACCTCGGCGGCCGGTCAGTGGGCAGCGGGATCGCTGTGACGAGTGCGTCCGCCGTCGGGCCATGACCGCCGACCGAGCTCCTCACGGTTGCGTGACCCGAGGACGACCGTCGGGCTCGACGCGGTAGGTGTGATCCAGGTCACCTACCAGTAGGGTCGCCCTGATGGCGGCCGCCGCCTCCTCAGACGCCAACGACCGAGATCGGAGGCGTGATGGTCAACCGAGTGCTGGTGTGGGCCGCCGCGAGCCCGAGGCTCCAGCGGCAGGTCACGGAGAACCCGGTCGCCCGCCGGGCCGCCCACCGGTTCGTGGCCGGGGAGCGGCTCGAGGAGGCGCTCGAGGCGGCCGCGGCGCTCAACTCCCGGCGGATCGGCGGCATCCTCGACCTCCTCGGGGAGGGGGTCACCGACCTGTCCGGCGCGACCCGCGCAGTCGAGGAGTACGAGGACGCGATCCAGGCGATCGCCCACCGCGGCTTGGACTCCACCGTCTCCATCAAGCTCTCCCAGCTGGGCCAGACCGTGGACCGGGACGCGTGCGTGGCGAACCTCAACGAGATCCTCGACCGGGCCAAAGCGCTGGGCGTCCGCGTCGAGGTCGACATGGAGGACAGCAGTCTGGTCCCGGACACGCTCTCGCTCTTCCGGGACGCCGCCGCCACGCACCCACAGACGCGGCTGGCCATCCAGGCTGCGCTGCGTCGCACGCCGCTGGACCTGGAAGCTCTTGCGCCGCTCAAGCCCCGGATCCGGCTGGTCAAGGGGGCCTACGCCGAGCCGGTCGAGGCCGCCCAGCAGGGGAAGAAGGAGATCCGGGCGCAGTTCAAATACCTCACCGACTGGTTGTTCCAGCACGGCTCGGATCCCGCGTTCGGCACGCACGACGACGAGTTGATCGCCTACGTGCGCCAGGCGGCGGCCCAGGCAGGCCGGGGACCGGAGGAATTCGAGTTCCAGTTCCTGTACGGGATCCGCCGCGCCCTCCAGCAGCAGCTCGTGGACCAGGGACACCGGGTCCGCGTCTACATCCCGTTCGGTTCGGCCTGGTACCCCTACCTCACACGCCGGATGGCGGAGCGCCCGGCCAACCTGCTGTTCTTCCTGCGGGCCCTCGCCGGTCGGTGAGGTCCACGACACCCGGAGCGTGATCGTCATGTTCGACGCCGTCACCCAGGTCCCCCCGCCGGTCAACGAGCCCATACACACCTTCGCCCCGGGGAGCCCGGAACGAGCCGCGCTCGAGGCGCGCCTGAAGCAGGTCGCCGCCGAGTCGGTCGAGCTGTCCATGACCATCGGCGGGGAGCAGCGGGCCGGCGGCGGGGAGACCATCGACGTCATCCAGCCGCACCGCAGGGACGCCGTCCTCGGCACCATGCACAACGCGACGCCCGACGACGTCCGGGACGCCGTAGACGCAGCCCGCGCCGCCGCCCCGGCGTGGCAGCGCATGTCCTACGACGACCGGGCCGCGGTCTTCCTCAAGGCGGCCGAGCTGCTGGCCGGGCCGTGGCGGCACACGCTGGCCGCGGCCACCATGCTCGGGCAGAGCAAGACCTGCTACCAGGCCGAGATCGACACCCCCTGCGAGCTGGTCGACTTCTGGCGGTTCAACGTCCACTTCGGTCGGCGGATCCTCGAGGAGCAGCCGATGAGCTCAGCGGGGGTGTGGAATCGGTTCGACCACCGGCCGCTGGAGGGATTCGTGCTGGCGATCACGCCGTTCAACTTCACGGCGATCGCCGGGAACCTGCCCACCGCGCCGGCGCTGATGGGCAACACCGTGGTGTGGAAGCCCTCACCCACCCAGCAGCTGGCCGCGCACTACACGATGCGGGTGCTGGAGGAGGCCGGCCTGCCGCCCGGGGTGATCAACATGGTCACCGGAGACGGCCGGGCGGTCAGCGAGGTCGCGCTGGTGCACCCCGATCTGGCCGGCATCCACTTCACCGGCTCCAGCGCGACCTTCGGTCACCTGTGGCGCACGGTGACCGAGAACCTGACCGGCTACCGGGCCTATCCGCGGCTGGTCGGCGAGACCGGCGGCAAGGACTTCGTGATCGCGCATCCCTCCGCCGACGTCGACGTGCTGCGCACCGCCCTGGTGCGCGGGGCGTTCGAGTTCCAGGGGCAGAAGTGTTCCGCGGCCTCCCGGGCCTACATCCCCCGCTCGGTGTGGAACCGGCTGCGCGACCCCTTCCTCGACGAGGTCGAGGGCATGTCCATGGGCGACATCACCGACTTCTCGAAGTTCCTCGGTGCGGTCATCGACCAGCGGTCCTACGACCGGCTCACCGGTGTCCTGGACCGGGTCCGCGGGGAGCAGGGCGTGGAGATCCTGGCCGGGGGCACCGCCGACGACAGCGAGGGCTTCTTCGTCCGTCCCACGCTGGTTCAGGCGGACAACCCCGACCACGAGGTCTTCACCACCGAGTACTTCGGCCCGATCCTGGGGGTGTTCGTCTACGACGACGCCGACTACGACCGCGTGGTCCGCGAGGCCGCCGACGCCGCACCGTACGGCCTCACCGGATCGATCATCGCCCAGGACCGCACCGCGATCGTCGAGGCCATGGAGGTGCTGCGGTTCTCGGCCGGCAACTTCTACGTCAACGACAAGCCGACCGGCGCGGTCGTCGGCCAGCAACCCTTCGGCGGCGCCCGGGCCAGCGGCACCAACGACAAGGCCGGCTCGATCCTCAACCTGCTGCGCTGGGTGTCCCCGCGGTCGATCAAGGAGAGCTTCGTGCCGCCCACCGACTACCGCTACCCGCACATGGGCTGACGCCACGCGATCCCCTTGGGTCGTCACCGGCGCCGCGGGTCGTGGAGGAGGGGCCTCGTCGGGACAGCCCTCCTCGTCCATCCGCCGGATGACCCTGGGATCGAGCCGCCCCTCCCCCACCACGGCGTCGAGCTCCACGTCCGCGGCAGCGCAGCCCCGAGATCTCGCCGATGACAGCACCGCCCCACCGTCTGGAGCCGGAGATGCCTCCGTCGCCCGCGCCCACCGGGCCCCCGCCGAGCACCGCTGCCGCTGACGCCTGGTGGCGCTCCCTGCCCGTCCCGCTGCGCTCACCGACCGCCGCCGAGCGCCTGCGTACGGACTACTTCGCCTCGAGCGCGTCCTCCGACCTCGCCGAACGCTCGCCGGACGACCTGGCCGCGGCCGTGGCCTCCCACCTCACCGCCGGGATCCGGCGCCCGCCCGGCGAGGCCGTGGTCCGCGCCGTCGACGGTCCCATCTCGGGCGCCGGAGAGCTGTCGACCACGGTCGAGGTGGTCGCCGAGGACATGCCCTTCCTCGTCGAGAGTCTGACCTCGGCGCTGACCAGGCTGGGCCGGGGCATCCACACGGTCGTGCACCCGCGGTTCGCGGCGCGCCGCGACGAGTCCGGTGTGCTGCTCGACCTGCACCCGGCCGTCGACGCTGCGCCGGGCGACGCCGTCGAATCCTGGATCCGCATCGAGGTGGACCGGGAGAGCGACCAGGCGGCGCAGGACGCGCTCGTGGCTGAGCTCGCCTCGGTGCTCGCCGACGTCCGCGCCGCGGTTCGCGACTGGCAGCCGATGCGGGCCAGGGCCCTGGAGATCGCTGACGAGCTCCGCAGCGGCACCCCCCGTGGTGTCCGCGACGAGGAGCTGCGCACTGCCGCCCGGTTCCTGTGCTGGCTCGCCGACGACCGCTTCACCTTCCTCGGCTACCGCGAGTACGACGTGGAAGCGGCCGGCGGGAACGTCCAGCTGGTCACCAGCCCGGGAACCGGCCGGGGTGTCCTCACCGGGGAGCGGGAACTCGGGAGCCCGCTGGCCCGCCGCCAGAACGAGCAGGTGAGGCAGCACGTGCTGCGGATCACGAAGGCGGATGCGCGAGCGACCGTGCACCGGTCGTCGTACTACGACTCGGTGAGCGTCAGCAGACTGGACCCCGAGGGCCGGGTCACGGGCGAACGCCGGTTCCTGGGGCTGTTCACCTCCAGCGCCTACACCGAGAGCGTGCGGCGCGTCCCCCTCGTCGCCGAGAAGGTGGCTGAGGTGCTGCGCCGAGCCGGGTTCGCTCCCGGCAGCCACTCCGCGCGAGACCTGGTCAGTGTTCTGGAGTCCTTCCCGCGCGATGAGCTGCTGCAGGCCGAGGTCGAGGAGATCCTGCCGCCGGCGCTGGCTGTCCTGCATCTGCAGGAACGCCGTCTGACGCGTCTCTTCCTGCGCCACGACGCTGCCGGAGGGTTCCTGTCCTGCCTGGTGTTCCTGCCCCGGGACCGGTACACGACCCGGGTCGGCGCCAAGGTCGAGGACCTGCTGCGGCAGGCCCTCGACGGCGGAACGGCCGAGCACACCGTGCGACTCTCGGAGTCGGCGCTCGCACGGCTGCACGTGGTCGTGCGCCCCCGGTTCGGCGAGGAGCTGCGGGACCGCGATGGCGGCGACCTGGAAGCAGCGGTCGCGCAGGCGGTCCGCTCCTGGGACGACGACGTGCTCGACGCTGCCCGGGAGCGGCTGGGCGACGCCGATGGCGCGTCCCTGCTGCGGCGCTGGGCCCGCGGTGTACCCGAGGGATACCGCGCGGACGTCCCCCCCGGACGCGCCGTCGAGGACCTGCAACGGGTGGAGGCCCTCCTCAGCAGGATCGACCCCGCCGCCTCGGAGGACGCGTCAGCCATCGAGCCCGCGCTCGTGCTCGCACTGCGCGAGGCCGTCGACGGTGAGCTGCGGACGTGGCGTCTCAGCCTCTACCGCCAGTCGCCGGTCACGCTGTCCGAAGTCCTGCCGGTCCTGGCCGATCTCGGCGTCGAGGTGACCGACGAGCGCCCGCACCTCCTCGAGCGCTTCGATGGCCGGCGGGCATGGGTCTACGACATCGGGCTCCGGCTGCCCGCGGACCAGTGGCAGCGGGACGCCGATGCCGGACCGGCCCGCGACCGGTTCTGCGAAGCGTTCGCGGCGGCGTGGTCCGGGCGCGCTGAGAACGACGCCCTGAACCGGCTGGTCCTCGCGGGGCAACTGACGTGGCGGCAGGTCTCCGTGGTCCGGGCCCTGGTGCGCTACCTGCGCCAGACCGGCCTGCCCTACAGCCTGGACTACGTGGCTGGGATCCTCCTCGGCGACGTCACGGTCACGCGGCTCCTCGTCCGACTGTTCGAGGTGCGTCTCGACCCGGAGCGCCATCGGGAGCTCGGAGACCGGGAGCACTCCCTGGACGCTGCGCTGCAGGAGATCCGGGGCGCGCTCGACGCCGTGGAGGGCCTGGACGCCGACCGGATCCTCCGAGCCCTGCTGTCCGCCGTGCAGGCGGTGCTGCGCACCAACGCCTACCGGCGCGGCGCGGACGGGGACGCGCCGCCGTACCTCTCGTTCAAGTTCGACCCGGCCGAGGTCGCCGGGCTGCCCGAGCCGAAGCCGACGTACGAGATCTGGGTGTACAGCCCACGGGTGGAGGGCGTGCACCTGCGCTTCGGCCACGTCGCCCGTGGCGGGCTGCGCTGGTCGGACCGGAGGGAGGACTTCCGCACCGAGGTCCTCGGACTGGTCAAGGCGCAGATCGTCAAGAACGCCGTCATCGTGCCGACGGGGGCCAAGGGCGGCTTCGTCGCCAAGCAGCTGCCCGATCCGGCCCTCGACCGCGACGCGTGGCGGGCGGAAGGCGTCACCTGCTACCGGACCTTCATCAGCGGTCTGCTGGACGTGACGGACGACCTGCGCACCGACGGGGAGCGTCAGGTGGTGGTGCCGCCCGCCGACGTCGTCCGCTACGACGACGACGACTCCTACCTCGTGGTCGCCGCCGACAAGGGCACCGCCACCTTCTCCGACATCGCCAACGAGATCGCGCAGGCGCGGGGCTTCTGGCTGGGCGATGCCTTCGCCTCCGGCGGCTCGAACGGCTACGACCACAAGGCGATGGGGATCACCGCCCGCGGTGCGTGGGAGAGCGTGCGGCGGCACTTCCGGGAGCTGGGTGTCGACCCGCAGACCGACGACATCACCGTGGTGGGCGTCGGGGACATGAGCGGGGACGTCTTCGGCAACGGCATGCTGCTCTCGGAGCACATCCGGCTGGTGGCCGCGTTCGACCACCGCCACGTCTTCCTCGACCCCGACCCGGACCCGGCGGTGTCCTTCCGCGAGCGAGCGCGCCTCTTCGCCATGACCCGCTCGTCCTGGGCCGACTACGACCCCACGCTCCTCAGTCCCGGCGGCGGGGTGCACTCACGCACCGCGAAGTCGGTGCCCGTCACCCCGCAGGTCGCGGCGCGGCTCGACCTGCCGAGCGGAACCACGGCACTGAGCCCGAACGAGCTCGTCCGCGCGATTCTGCAGGCGCCCGTCGATCTGTTCTGGAACGGCGGCATCGGCACGTACGTCAAGGCTTCGACGGAGGCGCACGGTCAGGTCGGGGACAAGGCCAACGACCCCGTACGGGTCGACGGCACCGATCTGCGCGTCCGCGTTGTCGGCGAGGGCGGCAATCTCGGCCTCACCCAGCGGGGTCGCGTCGAGGCGGCTGTGCGGGGAGTCAAGCTGAACACCGACGCGATCGACAACTCGGCCGGAGTCGACTGCAGCGACCACGAGGTCAACATCAAGATCATGCTCGACCGCCTCGTCGCCGACGGCATCCTCGACGGAGACGAGCGGAACAGCACCCTGCAACAGATGACGCAGGACGTCGCCCAGCTCGTCCTGCGCAACAACTACGAGCAGAACCGGGTGCTCTCGACCGAAGGGGCCTTCGCAGCCGACATGCTGCCGGCGCACCGACGCTTCCTGGAGTCCGTGGAGGCCGCCGGGGAGATCGACCGCGAACTCGAGGCCCTGCCGTCGTCGGCGGAACTCGACCGGCGCGCCAGGAACGGGTCAGGGCTCACCATGCCGGAGCAGTCCGTCCTCCTGTCCTACGCCAAGATCTCGTTGAAGCGGGCGGTGCTCGCCGGCGACCTGCCGGACGAGGACTGGGTGCAGGAGACCCTGCGGTCCTACTTCCCGGCGCAGCTGGCCGAGCGCTTCTCGGACCGGCTCGCCGAGCACCCGTTGCGGCGCGAGATCGCCACCACGGTCCTGGTCAACGACGTCATCGGGGCGGGGGGGCTCACTTTCGCCTTCCGCGCCGCCGAGGAGACCGGCAGCGACGCTGCTGACGTCATCCGCGCCCACGCCGTCGTCACCCAGGTCTTCGAGCTCGAGGAGCGCTCCGCCGCAGTCGAGGCCCTCGACGGGAGGGTGCCGGCCCAGGTGCAGGCACTCATGCGGCAACAGCACCAGCGCCTGCTCGACCGAGCCGTGCGGTGGTTCCTCCACGCCCGGCCGGAGGGCATCGACGTCGGGTATGAGGTCGACCGGTTCGCGCCGACGATCCGCGCGCTGGGCGCCCAGATCCCCGACCTGCTGCTCACTCAAGATCGAAGGTACGTGGAGGACCTGGCGAGCCGCTTCACCGCGTCCGGCGTCGGCGTCACCGAGGCGCTACAGACGGCGAGCCTGCTCTTCGTCTACCCGCTGCTCGACGTCGTCGAGGTAGCCGTTGACACCGGCCGTCCGGCTGCGGAAGTGGCGACGACCTGGTTCACCTTGTCCGAGCGGTACGGCTTCGACGGTCTCCTGACCGAGGTCTCGGCTCTGAGCCGAGAGGACCGCTGGGCGGCCCTGGCCCGTGCGGCGCTGCGGGACGACCTCTACGCCGTGCTGCGCGAGTTCACCACTGCGGTCCTGAGCCACGCCGGGACGTCGACGCCCTCGCAACCCGATCGGGACGCCCGTTCTGCCGTGGCGGCGTGGGAGGTCAGTCATGCACCCGCCGTTCGCCGCGCGCGCCAGACCCTCACCGAACTCCACACTGCTGGCCGCGCCGATCTCGCCGCGTTGTCCGTGGCGCTGCGGACACTGAGGAGCGTCCTCCGCCGCCGTTGACGGTCTGGGCTGGGCATGACCATGCTTCCCACGGTCGACGCCGCTCCATTCCTTGCTCTCTCCGCAGCAGCATTCTCATCGCCAAGGGCAGCGATCAAGATCGCAAAGTATTGCTCTTGCATCTTCGGCAACCAACTGGCGGCGAGCGGTCTTCTATCCGGCCGTCCGATCGGCAGGCCTTGTTGCGGTCACGCCACACGATCCTCGCCACACAGCCGCATCGCTGGCCGTGTCCAGCGATGCGAGCGTCAAGAGCGTGCAGCGGATGCTCGGGCACGCCTCTGCAGCCATGACTCTGGACGTCTACTCCGGCGCCTTCGACGAACACCTGACCGCGTTGGCCGAGCAGATGGACGCCGCCGCGCGGGCAGCCGCCGAAGCTCGTGTGGGCGCCGTGTGGGCACAGCCGCCGACCGAGCAGGCCCACGAGAGCAATCGTGCAGGTCAGCCAGGTGGGCCCCGTGGGGATCGAACCCACAACCCGCGGATTAAAGTCCTGGTCCAGACGTGTCAGAGAGTGATGCCTGATGCCATCCATGCTGGTCAAGGCTGCGACAACTGTTGGCCACCGTCGTTGCCTCACTTCGGGTGGCGCGCAGTCCGCGACCACACCGCGACCACAAAGCCCCGTGCGATCACCGACGCTGTGCGTCGACATCAGGCCCTGTCATCGCGTAGGAGGGCTGTGTGACCGCGGCCGGTGCTCCTGCGCCCTGAACTGGCGGACGGTCGCCCTCTCCACGCACGCCCAAGCGGTGCCGCTCGTCGGTGCAGCTCGCAGGTGAGCTGCTCACTCAGGGACCCGAGGCATGTCAGCGGTGCTGTCGGGGCAGGGAGCAGAGCCGTAGGCCGCCCCTGGTCACCCGCTCGACCTAACCCACCGTTCCTGACTGCGGTCGTAGCGCACCCTGTCGCCGTTGTGGCTGGCGAGGTCGGTCTCGAACAGGGCCCGGTAGCCGTCGTCGGGAGTATCGGGTTCCAAGAGGACCTGGGTGCCCGTGTCCTGGTCCTCCAGGACGAGGGTGGACGGCTTCGACGCCGGCGCCCTCCCGAACACCCTATGGGCGAGCTGGCGCAACTCCTTGTAGGAGTCCTCGGCCAGCTTCGTCCCCATGGTGGTGAGGAAGGACGACAGCGGGATGGCCGCGATGACCAGCCAGTTGAGCTCCTCCGGTCCCCGTCGCGCCGGGGCCCGGTACACGGTGGGACGCAGGCCCGCGGCGCGGAACGCCTGTTCGATGTCCTCCAGATCGTCGGGGCTCAGCCAGCGATCCACGAGCAGGTGGGCGTCCAACTCGGGCCCTCCGTACAGGTACCGGGGCGATGGCGGGGATGGCGCCGGGTCCGCCGGTCGTCACCCGCGGTCATCCTGCCTCTGTCGGACTGACCCGTACAGGCCCAGCACGGTATCCGCAGCAAGAGCACGAAACAAAAAAATAACCAAGCGGTTACCAGCCGCCGGTACTCATAGCGCTCTCCCTCGCTCGTAACGGTCGAGCTGCCCCGCAGGCAGCGTCACCCACCTTGCAGAGGAGACACCGTGGCCACTCCACCTCTCGATGAACACCCGTTCCGCCGACGGCTCAGGCGCCTCGCCCACCGCGCCGCCGCCGTGACCGCGGCCACCCTCGTCGCGGCCACCGCCACGCTGGGTGGCACCGCGGCTGCGGCGGACGACCCCACTCCGACGCCCAGCACCACCGCCGACCCCCTGCCGAGCGTCACCCCTGAGGGTCGCGCGTCCGATCTCGTCGCGCCGGCGACAGCGTTCGTCCGGGTCGACTGGACGGCGTTCGTCTCCCGCGACGGCGAGACATGGGAGCCGGTGGCCTGGACAACAGGGTGCACCGCCGTCGTCGTCGACTCCGACGGCCTCCTCGTGACCGCAGGCCACTGTCTGGACGACGGCTGGGACGAGGGTGGGGCGAGGCGCAACGCCGTCGAGCGCCTGATCCAGGGAGACGTCGACCAGGGACTCATGACGGAGGCGAGGGCTAACCAGCTCTTCACCGAGGTCGTCGCTGGGGTCACGGAGTGGCGGGTCGAGGGCTCCCTTAACGACTCTCCACCGGATCGTCGGGTATACGTCACCCTCGGCGGCGGTTCAGCACCATGGAGCGACCCGGCGGCGGCCCCGAGCGGCATGGAGGCCAACGTGCTGGACGTGAAGCCGTGGAGCCAGGGCGACGTGGGCCTGCTCAAGGTGCAGGCGACGAATCTGCCGGTGGCTGTGCTCGCGGAAGAGAGCAACGTGCAGATCGGGCAGGACCTCCTGGCGGTCGGCTATCCGCTCGAACTCGCCGCCCCCGCCCAGAGCGATGCCATCGCGCTGACCAACCGCCAGGGCAGCATCGAGGCCGTCGACACCCAAGGCCAGCACGGTCCGGGAAACCGGTTCTACTCGACCAACATCGACTCCGCGCAGGGGATGAGCGGCGGGCCGGCGGTCAGCTTCCAGGGCCAGGTGGTCGGCCTGACGAGCACCGTGGTTGGGCGGTCCACCTCCTTCATCGTCCCCTCGTCCGTGGTGTTGGAGAACTTCGCGGGCCGGATCGACAACACCCTCGGGCACGTGGACGAGCTGTACCAACAGGGGCTCACCGCCTACTACGCCGGCTATTACAGCGACGCCATCAGCAGCTTCGAACAGGTCCTTCTGCTCGTTCCGGACCTGCCGTCGGTGGTCGACAAGAAGGTCGAGGCCGCGCAGCGACGGGAGCAGTTCGGCGACCAGCCGAAGCCGGTCCCGCCCACGACCCAGCGGGCGTCGAAGACGCCGTTGCCCGCGATCGCGATCGGAGGAGGGCTTGCCGCCGTCGTCGTCGGACTGGTGATCGCCGGGCTCGTGCACCAGCGACGCCGGCGGCGGAGTGGACAGGAGAACGCCTCCGCCGTGCCGGCTCCCGTCCCAAGCGATGACACGGGGACACGCACCGAGCCGGGCTCCGGGGACGCCGATGTCGGGGCCGAGGCCCACCCGGACGCGGACGGGCGCCCGTCGGAGTGGGACGTCCCGTCGGTCGACACCGGGAACGGTCGACCCGTGGACCGTGGTGAGACGGCAGCCGCCGCTCTGCACCTGGCACCGGGGCCGGTCGTGACCCGGTCAGCCGGACAGTTCTGCCGGTCGTGTGGCACGCCGCACGAGCCCGACAATGCCTTCTGCTCCCGGTGCGGCGCCGGCTTGCGCCGGTCCGAGTAGCCCTCGAGTCGCCCCCGTGTCGGCGTCCGGCGCCGGCACGGGGGCACGGCGGCCACATCGAGGAGGTGCCGATGGACACGGACGACGTCGAGCTGGAGCTCGAGGTGACTGGGCAGGACGGCCACTACCGGGTGGAGGCCAGGTCGACCATCGGGGGCGAGTCCGGGACCGAGGTCGAGTTCCGGCTCGAGGAGCTGGGCATCGAGCGGCAGCTGGAGCGGCTGCGGCTGACGCTGCTGCGGTCCGCCGCCACGACGAGACGGGTCCCCGCACGCGACGAGCGACCCGTGCAGCGGCTCGGCGCCGAGCTGTTCGACCGGTTGTTCACCGGTGACGTCCGGCTCCTGTTCGACTTGACCCGGCAGCAGGCGGTCCACCGGGATGCGCGGGTACGTCTCGTGCTCCGGCTCCGCCCACCCGAGCTCGCCGTCCTCCCCTGGGAGTTCATGTACGACGCGCGGCGTGACGACTATCTCTCGCTCAGCATGCCGCTGGTCCGCTACCCGGAGATCCTCGAGCCGGTCCGCCCCCTGCGCGTCACCGGGCCGTTGCGCATCCTCGGGATGGTCGCCCGGCCCGCCGGCTACGACGCCCTCGACGTCGACGGGGAGAAGGCCCACCTGCACCGAGCGCTGGGCCCGCTCATCCGAGATGGCAGCGTGCACCTCGGGTGGGTGCCCGGCGAGACCTGGCGGGACCTGCTGCACGCACTGAGCACCAGCAGCTGGCACGTCGTCCACTTCATCGGTCACGGCGGCTTCGACTCCGCGGCCGGCGAGGGCGTGTTCTACCTCTCCGGTGAGGGCGGGGAGAACTACCAGCTCCGCGCCAGCCACCTCGCGCAGTTGCTCAGCCCGCACAACGCGATGCGACTGGTCATGCTGAACTCCTGCGACTCGGCCGCGGGCAGCGACAACGACCTCTTCTCCAGCGCCGCCGCGGCTCTCGTGCGGCGCGGCGTCCCCGCGGTGCTCGCCATGCAGTTCGAGATCTCCGACTCGGCCGCCGTGGAGTTCACCCGGTCCTTCTACGAGGCCGTCGCCGCCGGCGAGCCGGTGGACATCGCCGTGCGCGACGCACGGCTGTCGGTCTGCCTGTCCCGGCCGAACAGCCTCGAGTGGGGCATCCCGGTGCTGTTCCTCCGTCAGCGCGACGGCCGGATCTTCGATGTCAAGGCGTCCGTCCCTGCGGCCCGGACCGAGGAGGCCGAGCTTTCCACCCCCGGACTGCAACCCCGCGCGCGGCCAACGGGCGACCGTCGGGATACTGCGGAGACGAGGCGCGACGACCGCGCGCCCGACCAGCGGACGACTCCGCATCCCCCCGGTGCACCCACGCAACGGGTCGCGCAGGGGACCACCCCGGTGGTCGGCAACCGGCCTCGCGCTCCGGCGCGAGCTCCCACCCGCGCCCCCGTGACACCGGCGCCGGGACCGAGCACGCCCCCGGTCAGCCGCCTACGAGCGGTGGCACGCGGCCGGCGCGCGCTGGCCGGTGCCGTCGGCACTCTCGTCGTTGCTGCTGTGATCGGCCTGCAGCAGCTGCTCTCGGGCGAATCGGGACCGGGTCCGTCGACATTCTCGGTGCCTGCTGACAGCGGGTGGACCGGGACCGGCGTCGAGCTCCGGGCCGGGCACCAGCTGACGATCGAGGCGGACGGCGAAGCGAGCCTGTCGCAGGGCGTCGCCACGGGACCGGACGGGACCGAGGGGGCGGCCGGCGCGATTCCGGTCATCCAGGAGGCCGCCCCCGGTGCCCTGATAGCGCGCATCGGCGCGGCAGAGCCGTTTGGAGTCGGGGAGAGCGCCTCCCTCACAGCGCCGGCCGACGGCGAACTGTTCCTGTGCGTGAACGACCGGAGCTACGACGACAACACCGGGCACTACAACGTGCGTGTGCAGGTGGGCTAGTCGTACCGACCGGGGAGCTCGGTCAGAGCGGCTGATGGGCGGGCAACC